>JAGAUH010000132.1 GCA_017620875.1 Clostridia bacterium | reverse complement strand
TGATAAACAATAATATCGTTGACTCTAACAATAACTTCCGTTCCATTTTTATAGATAGAGAACTTTACAAACTGAGCCGTTACGTCTGGCATACTATAAACCGTATCAACCTTTCCATTATCTTCGCTAATAACGTTTCCGCTAGAATCCGTTAACTGCCCGTTACTATCTGCATAATAATTATTTATATAAATGTCCTTTTTATCTACTCCGTTTGCCACCCTAAAGTATATAAAATGTTTTCCGCTACTATTTTCTAGTGCTACACCAAACTTTGCCGTTTTAGAAGAACTCACAACACTGGTAAGTTTATATTCAAACTCTAAAAATAAAGTTCCCGCTCTTAAATAAGAAGTCGTTGTAGAATAATCCCTAAACAAATAAAATTTATCACCATCCCCCTCAGATTTTGTATATCCGCCAATAAATGGATTACCTGACAAAGCACTATAAGTTGCCGTAGCAACGCTTGTTCCGCTAGAGTGGTAATTATTTGTTACCTTTGCAAAATAAGCCTTAGCACTATCTACCCTGTATACTGCATTGGCAAAATTATAAGTAACTTTTACACCGAAAATTCCTATAAAACAATTTCCTGCCAAGTTTTCATCTGTATAGGTTGTTGTTTTTGTACCTACCGTTATAGTAATAGAACTACCCTTTTTATATAAAGAAACTCTCACACCAGAAGTAGAACCCACACTATCTATTAAGGTGCTTTCTTCTGTAACGGCATTCGTATTGTTTGCATAACTAATAGATTTTTTAAGACTAGTGCTACCCTTAGTTAAATAAATAAAGTTCCTATGCTCGCTATTTTCAACACTTTCTATTATTACACCAAATTTACCATCTGCTTCCGTATCGTTTTCAGAACCTAAAGAAATTAAATCAAACTCAAACGCCACAGATTCTGCCACAACAAATCCATTTGTTGGCGTATCAATCGAAGAACTATACAAATAAAATTTAGTTACACTAGGTTCAGTTTTTGCAAATCCGCCAGCATAATTCCCATTTATTTGGCTAGCCGCCCCACCGAGTATATCACTATCAGATGCTTTGGCAAAATTTGCCTGTGTAGATACGGGATAACCTTGATAATAAACGTTTCCGTCGGCAGAATATGCTGTGCTATTATACGTAAAGTTTACCGCATAACCTAAAGATTCCATATTGCCCGAAATACTATTTTGAGTTGGCGATAATCCGTTTATCGTAGGTGCGTTTACTTTATAAGGATAACCGTATTTAACGCTTAAAGTAGTGTTTTCTCTACCGGTGTTTAAATAGCCAACGGTTAAAGTATAGGTGTTTGGCATATAGTAAACGGTTGTATCTACGTTACCACTTATTATACCCGTTGTTGCTTGCGTTTGCCTATTTTGGTCTAAATATGCAGTGTATCCATCTATCTCGGTTTGCACGTAATTAAACGTTTGATCATAATAATACTTGTTAGACTGATCAGTTGCCGCAAGATTACCATCTTGCTCATAAGAATCACTATAAGTGTATTGTATGTATAGGTTAAACCAATTTTTTGTTGCCGTGCTACTTCCAGAAACGCTACCTATAAAACTGCCACCAGATAAGGTTGTAGTTAAGTTTAATTTTACGGGATCAGTTTCGCTAGCACTAGCATCCGGCAACTCTACGAAATTTACGATTTCTCCGTAGTTTGACCACCTTACATCCGCACTTGTAGAATTATAGTTTAAACTTCCTATTGCAATAATATCGTTATAGTTTAGCGTTTTTTCCCACAACACGTTGCCACCCGTTGGCACGTTTAAAACTATACTACTTGGCGTTACGTTTGTACTATTATAACTATCTACTAAAGTGTTATTTTCGCTAGAAATTGTGTCGGTAAATTTTGTATCGCTTGCAGTTAGCGTTGCTTTTGCTAGGTCGTACTTGGCTATATTTACGCTAAAGTTTTGCGCATTTATTTCTTCTCTACCTATTTTTACACTAACGCCCACGTCGTTATTAGTTACTTTTTTAGTGTTTACGTAGGCTGTACCAACGTTTTTTACGTAGTCGTTTGCGTTGTATTTTACTGCAAAGTTTAACCTTTGCCCTACGTTTATCGTTTTATCCCCTACTTGTATTTTTGTTCCGCTTAGTGTTAAATAGTCGTCAAAATAAGTTCCGCTTGTCTTTCCACTTATTACTTGGGTATTTATTCCTTCCCCTTCGGTATATTTTATACTTGATACGTCTACGGTTTCGTTTTCGTTCCCTTCTACTAGTTTTCCGTTAGATTTACTTACCGCAGTTTTTATAGCCCTTTCCATCCAAAAACTTGTCATATATTCGTCGTTACTAACAATTCCGTCGTCTTTCGCTACCGTATTATAGTGTCCACTTGCTAAAAATGCAATACTTCTTGCTTGTCCTACTTCGCCGTTTGACATTTTTGCGTATTCGTTTTTACCCGCACTACTATCGTAGTAATAGTATATCCCAAAAAATCTTCTGCTCTCGTTTCCTTCTTGAATATTTTTTAAGCCACCTAAAAACGATACTCCACCCGTATATGGTATTTTTGCAGGTTCTACTATCGTATAATAACCGTTTTCTTTTGAAATAACTGGTTGGTCTTTATATTCTTCTTCTAACTCCGGATAATAACGTGCGTTAAACGCAGTTATATAATCCGTTATCGTTCCATTTCCTCTTACGGCTTCTACATGGTCGTATGGCGCTATAAATAATCTTACGTTGTTTACGTAATCGTTAGGAACGGTTATTGTTGCACCAAAAGTTATTCCG
>JAGAUH010000131.1 GCA_017620875.1 Clostridia bacterium | reverse complement strand
GCTACTTGCATGCAAGTTGTTTTTTAGCATTTTTATACTTTTTTATATTTTTATATGTTTTTGCTTTTTTATTTTGTCATACTCGACTTTGTCGGGTATCTTTGCCCCTAGGCAAATATATATGTTTTTGCTATTGCAAAAAAGATTCCCACTATCGTGAGAATGACTTAAAATATATATACTCTTTTACCCTTTTTCGTTTTTTAATGAGTATGACTTTTTGCTCACCGGTAAACCTTTACCGAACCACGCGACTATCGCGTAGTTTTTCTTTTATATCAAAAAAATCTCACAGAAAATCTGTGAGATTTATTTCTACATTAACGTAATCATAAGTTGTGATGCCAATACTACTAGTATTAATGCAATTGGATAAGTAGAAGCATAAGCAGATGCTACGTTATCCGTTCCACTAACCGATATTAGAGTACCTAGTGCAGGTGTAGAAGTCATACCGCCCGTAATAGAACCTAGGTTGTTTAACAAAGGTAGTTTTAACAAGAATTTTGCTATAATAAAACCAACTATCATCGGTAGTAAGGTCATAATAGCACCACCAATAAAGCCCCATGCTATAATAGCACCACCATTAGCACTAATTTGTTCTACTAATTCTACTCCGCCTTCGAATCCGGCACCTAATAAAAATAATACTAATCCAAACTCCTTAAATACTTTTAAGGTATGCTCGTTTACCCTTAAAGAGAATTTACCAATTTTACCTATGTGTCCACATATTAAACACATAATTAAAACGCCACCCGTTGTTCCTAAAGAGAAACAAGGACCATTATAACCTTTTGTAGATAAAGGAATTGTTATAGAACCTAAAAGAAGACCTGCAACTATTGATAAACCAAATACTGCAAACCCAAAAGGCTCAATTTCAAACAGTTTACCATTTTCTTGAGAATTATTTTCGTTACCAGATAACAAAAATTCTCTTTCTTTTTGCATATCGGCTTTTAAAATTTTAGGTATTAATTGAACAAATAATACCACGCCTACAACACCAAATGGATACGCAACTGCGTGACCAAAAGTTATAATAGATTTTAATTCTGCAGGAGAAGCATCTACCGCGGCAGAATAACCTGGTGTAGAAGTAAGTGCCCCTGATAAAACACCCGACCAAAACTCTGGACCATAATCGGTTAATAACACGCATATAACTGCTACAAGAGTTCCTACAAAAATAATAGTAATACCAAGTAAAATATAAGTTTTAAAGTTCTTTTTTAAATCTTTAAAAAAGTTTGGACCTGCAATACAACCAACCGAACCAACGAACATAATTAGTCCTAAGTTTTGTATTGGCCCACCTAGTTTATCTATTGCATATTGTCCAGAAGTGGAAGCGTAGTGAAATTTATTTAATAGCCAAACGTTTTGGAAATCTAAAGTAGATAAATATCCAAATAAAATTGCAACTAAAAACACACCTGCAGTACCTAGCGTTACACCTTTAATGCTAATTTTACCAAGCAAATAACCTAGTAATATAACTACAAAAGATATAACGAACAAAACTAAAACGTTTGAAAATTTAAACCATTTTTCTAAACCGACAATAATTGTTTCATTACCATCTTTATCTGTTATTTTAGTTCCGTTAATTTTAAAAGCCCAAATAGCACACCATACTGCAATGGCGACTACGGCTACAATTGCAAGAGTTATCCAAAGCCATTTTAAACTTTTTTTACTTTTATTATTGTTACAAGAATTATATTCGTTTTCTTTTTCGTTGTTTTCTTGTTCTAATTCTAAAGTAGTTTTTTCTTGATTTTCCATATAAATACTAAAATTTTACTCCTTTAAAATTAAATATTTTGTTGTTTAGTATAGTTTGGTAAAAGTTTAGGTGATAAAACGTCGCTCTCGATATTAGCGTCTTTTAATTCTTTTACGTAACTATCTACGTGAGATAAAGTAAGTTTACCAACGGTTACTTCTTTGCTCTTATTACCTGCGTTTCTACCTGCAATTCTACCAAATACTATTATATCTAGTAAGGAGTTACCCATAAGTCTGTTTCTTCCGTGGATACCCCCTACTGCTTCGCCTGCAACGTATAGATTTTCTACGGTGGTAGTCATACCTGTATCGTGAATATCTAATCCGCCGTTTTGATAGTGTAGCGTAGGATAAATTAAAATAGGCTCTTT
>JAGAUH010000130.1 GCA_017620875.1 Clostridia bacterium | reverse complement strand
CTCCTTTTTGTAAAATTATACCATATTAAATTTAGTTTTTAAATAGTTTTTTAAATTTTTTACGTATTTTTTTACTTTTATTTATTAAAACATTAAAATTTTAAATATACACCCCTTAACCGTTGCACCTTTTAAACACACGAGAAATATGCTTTAAACATAAAAAAACATATAGCATTTTAACTAGCAAAAGGAACTTAAAAACCCACCTAACGCAAACAAATTACGAACCTTGCAAGCAACTATTTAACAAGTATAAAAACCTACCAAACAAAACGAAATATTAAAAAAACCGACCTATAAGTCGGTTTTTTAAAGTTTTTTATTAGCGTTTTTATCTTTTAAGCAATATTTATTCTCTATTTTTGTTTCTAAAAATTGCCACTCTACGCACGCATTTTAATATCCTACCGTTACCCCAAAATTATTCTGCTTTTTAGTTTTGTCTAATTTGTCCCTTTTTTCTAATTTGTGCTAACGTTATAAAAAAATGGCTTTGATATCTCTATCAAAACCATTTTTACTTGTTATTAAAATTACTTTTTCTTTATATACTACTTTGTAAAATCGTAAATCTCACCATAATAAGTAATTATAAAAGATTCGAAATTAGAATAAAAATCAGTATAATACTTTTCATCAATCCGAAGAAAATCATAAAAACCTAAAAATATTAAAGTACTATTTGCATCATTATAACAAACCATAGTAAACCACTTAGGTAAATCTTTATTTACTTCTGGAAATTCATCCATAAAGTTTACATTTACATAAAAGCAATAGTTTTCAATATAATATAATTGTTGTCTATAAACAGGTATATTTTCAAACACTACCTGCTTGGCTTCTTCATACACGTCATTATTATATTTTAACATTAAAAACGCTGTATGTGGTGCTTTTCTTTCTTTTTTGGGTTTTATAGTATCTTCTTCATGCAAATAATATTTCCCTTCCGTGTATTCGAAATCTGTGATAAAAGTTTTGGTAGGTAAAAATTCTTGTGGACGATCTATTTCAAATTCGGAAAAGCCAAATTCTTGCTCATTTATTTCAATAATATATTCATCTAAAGAAGTTTTTTCCACGTCATAATAACACCCTACGAAACACACACATATTAATACCAATATGACTAAAACCAATTTCTTCATATCAACTCCTCCTAGTAAACGTTATTTTTTTGCAATCTCTAAATACATTTATGCTCTTATTATCTTTCTATTTTCCAATTGAACTTTATATTAAAATCAAGAAAGCATTTAGAACATATCCATCTATATTCATCTTTGGTACAATAACAACGTTCTTTTTGATTTCTACTTATCTTTTCCATACAAAATTCACAATGTTCATGCCAATCTTCCATTTTTTTAGACAACTCCAAAACAGTTACCTTCTTTAACGTAGCATTTTGTAAATATTCTTCTTGTCCCGTCAATCTCCAATCATCCATAATATCCCCTACTTAAACGTTCTTAGCCAAGTATAAACGTTTTGTTTAAGTATAACAAATTTCTCTATTTGTGTCAAGAATACAAGAAATTGGAAACTCGCTTGCAAGGGGTTACAACTTCGCAGTATTCCAATCGTTAGATTATAACACAAGAAAACTAAAATGACAGTATAAAAAAATGGCTTTGATATCTCTTTCAAAACCATTTTAAAAATAAACAATTATTTAAAAGACAACAATAAAAATTTTAGGTGATTTTTACTATTATCTTCCGTAGCCTACTGCTTTACGGATTTGTTCGTATTTTTCTTTTGCAATTTTAGTAGTAAATTCTCTACCGGCATCTAACGCGTCGTCTATAATAGAAGAATTTATAATTTGGTTATATTTATCTTGTATAACAACAAGTCTTTCGCAAAGTAGGTTTGCTAAATCCTTTTTAAAGTCGCCATAGCCTGCCCCGTCGAACTTTGCAACTACTTGCTCTATACTAAGTCCACTAAAAATAGAATAAATAGTAATTAGGTTACTAAGTCCCGCTTTATTTTCTTCGTCGTAATAAATTTTACCTTCGCTATCGGTAACGGCAGACATAATTTTTTTGCGAACTACGTTTTCGGGATCTAAAAGGAAAATAGAACTTTTTGGATTTTCGCAACTCTTGCTCATTTTTTTAGCAGGGTTTTGCAAATCTTTAATGCTTGCGCCTACCTTTGGAATAATAGATTCTGGGCAAACGAAATATTCCCCTTTGTACCTATTGTTAAACCTTAACGCCAAGTTTCTTGCAAGTTCTACGTGTTGTTTTTGGTCTATACCCGTAGGAACGTATTTTGCGTCGTATAAAAGTATATCACTTGCCATAAGTATAGGATAAGTGTATAATCCGCAAGTAAAGTTTTCGTTCTTTTTAGATTTTTCTTTAAATTGGTGCATACGACTCATTTCGCCAAAATATGCGTGACACTCTAATATCCAAGAAAGGTTTGCGTGATACAAGTTTTCGCTTTGAATATATAAGTGCATATTAGGTAAGTTTACGTCTACCCCACAAGCAAGATAAACTGCAACGGCATTTCTTATATTTCTTCTTAAGGCTTCGGGATCTTGCGTAACGGTAGTTGCGTGCATATCCGGAACGAATAAAAACGTTTCGTAATTTTTTTGATAGTTTAAAACTTGATTTATACCACCACTATAATTTCCTATAGTTAAAGTTCCACTTGGTTGTAAGCCCGTAAGTAATCTGTCCATAATAACTCCTACTAATTAAATAACGAATAAAATTATACATTACCCACGCCAAAAAGTCAACCCTTTACCCCTAAGTTTACCTTTATTAATTACGCAAACTAGACCTATAAAAAAATATATTATATTTTAGTATTGATTTTTTAATTTTTATCATATATAATAATTATATTAAATTGAGCACGCCTAGTTTTAGGCAAAAGGAGTAAAAATGTTAAGTCCTAATTTACAACAAATTTTTGACAGAAGAAACACCTTCTCTCGCGAAGAAAAAATTGCGGTTAGCGCTAAAGAATATAAAAAAATGGAAGAAGCGTTTAAAGGGGTTTTAGGTTCTTTTGCAGGTTGGAGCACGGCACTAGATATGGCGCTTGTAATTGCCGCTACAGACGGAAGACCTAGTGTGGACGAATATCAAATTTTTAAACGCGTTACTAACAAATCCCCTTCTTACGACGAATTTTTATCTAGCACCGCAAGTTTAAGCAAAAAGTTTACGCAAGCCATACGAGAAGCAAACAAATACGGCAAAGACGTTAAACTTGCCGTTGCGGTTTACGCGCTTGGTTATTGCGCTATTAAAGGCTATATTACAGAGCCGGAATCCTTATTTATTAACGACTTAGTTAGATAGTATGAAAAACGGTGGTTGTTGGATATTTTTATCCCATAGTAGCAAAGATATTTTAAAAGTAAGACAAATAAGAAACGAATTTGAGAGACTAGGACACAATCCGTTAGCCTTTCATTTGCGTTGCTTAAACACCGACACGGAAGAAGGTAGAATAGAACTGGATAATCTTATCAAACGAGAAATAGATAACCGCGAGTGGTGTGTTTTTTGCGATAGCAAAAGTGCGGTACAATCTAAATACGTTAAAATGGAAAAAGATTATATATACTATAACAACAAAAAATATATTTGGCATTTAGACCTAAGTAAACCAATAGAAGAAATTATACAAAAGATACAAGACATTTGTTTAAAACTAAAAGTTTTTATTTCTTACGCTCGCAGAGATTACGACTTTGTAAAACCGCTTGTAGATACCCTTATTAAAAAAGACTTTGACGTGTGGACAACGGAAGATTTAACTGCAGGCACCAATTGGTTTAGCGAGATACAAACTCAAATTAAAAAAACCACCGAATACGGCTTTGCAATAATAGTGTTATCTAGCACTTATGCAAATAGCGTTGCTTGCCAACAAGAATTAAATTCTTTAATAAAAAACTCTAGTAAATTTTACGTGTTAAAGCCACTCTTTGTAGATATACCTACTAGTTTAAAATTTTATACTTATCCCATAATAGAATTTGACGATACGACCACGATAGAAAGCCTTTGCGACACTATTGCAACAAGAGTGTTACAAGATATTAAAAACGATTTATTTTAAAAATATGGGTTGTATTAAATTCAAAAATATTTAGCCACCGTTTTGGTGGCTATTTTTTTATTAGTTGATAATTTTAGACTAAATATTGACTTAAACTGTATTTTTTGTTAAAATTTTATTATGGATACGCAAAATATTAATTTAGATTCTTTAAAAACCTTATCTTTAATGGACGAGAGTTGCGATAAAAAATAGAAAGTTTTGGACACGCAATAGCCTCGCCTATAAGGTTAAAAATGTTTAGGCAAATAAACCAACAACCAATGACGCTTGTAGAAATTGCAAAACTAAATTCAATAACAAACTCTACCGCCCTATTTCACCTAAACCTTTTGCAAGAAGGTGGCATTATAGAAGGTAGATATTTACCGGGGAAAAAAGGCAAAGCAATAGTTTACTTCGTTAATTTTAGCGGAATGCTTTTTAAACAAGCAAACGTTATAAATAATCAAACCAAAATTTTTGAACAAAGCGTTGGGGTTGGCGAATATTTAGAAGCCGACTTAAAAGTTGCACACGTTGCTAGCCAAGAAAAAATTTATACCCTAACAAACAAACTTTTTTCTAGCGACAGATTTAAAGCAAAACTACTTTGGACAGACGGCGGAAAAGTATCTTACGGCTTTGACAATAGTTTTACTTTTAACTCCGATATAGAAGAAATATCTTTTAGTTTAGAACTTTGTTCCGAGGCAAGATTTTATAGAAACGATTGGAAAAGCGATATTACCTTTGCGGTAAATAATAAAGAACTTTGCACCTATACTTCTTTAGGCGACTTTGGTGGAATAAGGGGCAAACTTTCACCCGATTGGTGGGGAAACGAAAACACCCAATACGGCACGCTAGTAACCATTTCTATCACTAACGACGGCACTTTTTTAAACTCTCAAAAGGTATCTAAAACAACCTTAAAAGATTTAGATTTAAACTTAGGAAACAAAATTTTATTTTCTATTTATAACAAACCAAACGCCCAGCATTACGGCGAATTTAACCTTTTTGGCGATTGCTTTGGCAACCACAAACAAGACATATTGTTAGTTGCAAAATATACCGAAAAATAACCCATTTTCAAAGTTTTCTTATACAATTAAATCATATTATTGTTTAAAAAACCAAAAAAATAGTCAATTCAGCGTTATATAGCCCCACTTTGTTAATAAGTGGGGCTATTTTTATGCGATTTATTGGATAAATACTTATTGCAAGATTCTCACGCTCGCTTACTGCTCGCTAATAATGACAAGAAGAAATAAACAATACTATATATTATAAAATTTTCTCGCTTGCTTATAATTCGCTCAGAATAAATTAGTAAACTAATTTTACTGCCTTGTTTTAAAAATCTTAACACTATCTGTCACTCTAAGGCGATAGCCGTGAGAGTCTTTTCTTTATTCGTATAGCCTAATCTAAAATAGATTCTTACGCCCGTTACACTCGCTCAGAATGACAAGAAGAAATAAACAATACTATATATTATAAAATTTTCTCGCTTGCCTATAATTCGCTCAGAATAAATTAGTAAACTAATTTTACTGCCTTGTTTTAAAAAATCTTAACACTATCTGTCACTCTGAGGCGATAGCCGTGAGAGTCTTTTCTTTGTTCGTATAGCCTAATCTAAAATAGATTCTTACGCTCGTTACACTCGCCCAGAATGACCAATATTGTAAGATATCCGTATTTTAAAAATAAGGATTTTCACACAAATTAAAATTTACTCATAATGACAAGTTAAACACGTTTTATTATTTAAATACGTTGTTAAAAAGCGTTTCTTTTTCGCATACTTGTTGCGGACAAAGTTTATAATAATGCCTATATCCTTGGTAGTTAAAAGAAAACTCGTAATAGGCAAGTTCGCCGTTGGAACCTTCTAAATAATTAACGATTATATTATCCGTCCAAACGATAGTTTCGTCGGTTTCTATTTGGGTATCTATCGGTTTAATATCGTATTTTTCGTTTATTATATACATAGTTAAAATTGCCTTGTTAGTATTGTCAAAAGTAAACTCTAACTCGGCAAAAGCGCCTAGCACTTTTTGGTTTTGACTATCTACTATTTTTTGGCTTGCTTTTTTGTTAAAAGGGGCAAATTTTAATTGCTTTGGCTTATTATCTAAAAGCGGATAAACCTGCTCGAATAAATCTAGGTTATAAAAATCTATTTCCGCTTGAGTAGTATAAACCAATTTTTCTTGCGGAGCGTCTTTTTTTAACACAAAAGGCAATATTGCGCAAAAAATAATAACAACCGCCACCATAGACGACACTAGCGAATAAACCCAAACCCTATTGTTAGTTTTTACTTTTACTTGCTCTTGTTTTTGCCTATACTTTTTTAAATCTGTTTGTTGACTATATTCGGTATTATCTATATAGTCTAAAATTTCTTTTTCTAATTGCTCTAATTTCATAATTCCCCCTATTTACTTAAAAAGACTCTCATTTTTTCTAACGCGGTTTGCTTTATTCTCTCCGCGGTAGATTTACTCAAGTCGTTTTTCCTAGCAATTTCTCTAATAGTTTTGCAAGCGTAAAAAGTTTCTAAAATAATTTTCCTTTCTAACTCGTCTAAAACTAAAAATGCTCTAGTTATCATATCTCGTCTTTCTTGCTCTTCTATCGAGGCGCTAGAAACCGCCAAATTAGCCATTGTTTCTACACTGACGCAAGTTTCTCTGCTAGTTTTTAGTTTGTCCCTTTTTAGCCTAGTTTTAGCCTTATTTTCGGCAACCTTTATTAAATACCCCAAACCGTGACTATGAATACGCCATTTATTGCAAATGGTTTGTATATCCGCCCAAAAATCTTGGATAAACTCTTGCGCGGTATCCCCCTTAAAATATTTTAATGCGATATAGTATAGCCTTGGAGAAAACGCTTTATGTAACGACTCTACAGCACCTTTTTGCTTTAATTTAACACTAATAATAAGGTCGTTAATTTGTTTAAAATCTACGTTGTTAATCATTTGTTCGCCTAAAGTAAAATTAATTATATCAAATAAAACAAGTTTAGTATACACCTTTTTATCTGCTTACGTAAACAAAAACTATTTAAAAAAGCGTTTGTCCCAAAAAATTTAAAAAAAGTTAAAAAATTTTTAAAATTTATTAAAAAAATACACCCAAAGGGTAATAAACCCTTTGGGTGTAAATTATTTTAAACGTTATTACTTATTTTAAAGTTTACAAAACTAACGCCGTTTACTGCCGTCCTTAAACCGTAACCCGTTCCCGTTAAAAAGTTAAATTCGGAATAGTTTATATAAAGTTGGTTATTTACGTAGCAACTAATAGTAGTTCCGTTAAGCACTATTTTTACGTTGTAAGTATTGCCTAAGGTGTAGCCGGAAATAGCAACCGTTGTAAGAGCCGTCCACTTGCCGTAATCTACCTTTGCTAAATAAGCGTGTCCCGCTTGAGATATAAAGAAGAAATAATAACTAACCCCTTGCTCCCAATAAGAAGACATTCCGTTATCCGTTACGCAAAACATAATTCCACTATCCGAAGCGGTTGGCGAAGTTACGTCTACCGAAAGCGTTCCCCTATCGAAATTATCGGTGTTGTTAGCAAGCATTAAATTGCCACCTGCATTTTTATAACCGTTAGTAATAGCAGTAGTGCTACCCGTTAAAATTTTTAAACCGCCTTTATATACCTTTT
>JAGAUH010000022.1 GCA_017620875.1 Clostridia bacterium | reverse complement strand
TGCTATTATGGTACGGATATAGATAACCCTAATAAATTAATTGCTAACAACCATAGCGTAGAAGAAATAAGAAATATAATCGGAGTAGATTCTTTAGGATATTTAAGTATCGAAAATTTACTTAAAACACCTGGTGCAAAAGTCGATAGAACTTATTGTACCGCGTGCTTCGACTTAAATTACCCAACCGAAGTGCCTACCCAAACGTTCGTAGATAAATTTGATAATAAACTAAGCGATAAAGGAGATAAAAAATGAAAAGTTTTAGCGAAAGTTACAAACAAGCAGGAGTAGATATTACAGCAGGTTATAAGGCAGTAGAACTTATGAAAACACATATTGCTCGTACAATGACAAGCGGAGTTTGTTCTGATATAGGTGGATTTGGCGGTCTATTCGAGTTGGATATGACGGGTATTACTAAACCTGTACTAGTTAGTGGAACAGACGGCGTTGGTACAAAATTAAAACTTGCTTTTTTAATGGATAAACACGATACCGTTGGTATAGATTGCGTTGCAATGTGCGTAAACGATATTATTTGTAGCGGAGCAAAACCACTTATCTTTTTAGATTATATCGCTTGTGGTAAAAACGTACCAGAAAAAATTGCTCAAATAGTAGCAGGCGTAGCAGAAGGTTGCGTACAATCCGGTTGTGCTTTAATCGGTGGCGAAACTGCCGAAATGCCTGGTTTTTATCCTATTGACGAATACGATTTGGCAGGATATTCTACAGGTATCGTAGATAAAGCAAAAATAATAGACAACAAAACAATGCAAGCAGGGGACGTTATTATCGCATTACCTAGTAGTGGCGTTCACTCTAACGGATTTTCTTTAGTAAGAAAAGTATTCGACGTAGAAAATGCCGATTTAAAATCACCAATAGATGCTCTTGGCGGAAAAAGTTTAGGCGAAACTTTACTTACTCCAACCAAAATTTACGTAAAACCTATGCTTGCTCTTATGGAACAAGTAACCGTTAAAGGTATTTCTCACATAACGGGCGGTGGATTTTACGAAAATATTCCTAGATGTATACCAAAGGGTAAAGGCGCAATAGTTAATAAAGATGCCGTTAAAATTTTACCTATCTTTAAGTATATTCAAGAAACAGGCAACATTTCCGAAAGAGATATGTTTAATACCTTTAATATGGGCGTTGGTATGATAGCAGTTGTTAGCAAAGCCGATGCAGAAAAATCTATTAAGATTTTAAAAGATAACGGAATAGACGCTTACGAAATTGGTACTATTGCAGATAGCGACGAGGCTATTACTATAAAGTAATATGGAAAAGGTTAAAATTGCGGTACTAGTATCGGGTGGCGGAACAAACTTGCAAGCGCTTATGGAAGCGGAAGCAAGGGGCGAAATTCCCGATGGAGAAATAAGTTTAGTAATATCAAACAATCCAAACGCGTTTGCTTTAACAAGGGCAAAAAACTTTAACAAAAAAACCGTTGCTTTAAACAAAAAGCAACTTGGCAAAGATTTGTTTGAAGAACAACTTATTAATACTTTAAAACAAAACGATATTGGCTTAATAGTTTTAGCAGGGTTTATGTGTATACTTAGTTTTAACTTTACAAAAACTTTTGCCAATCGTATTATAAACGTGCATCCTGCGTTAATCCCGTCTTTTTGCGGAGAAGGATATTATGGTTTAAGGGTTCACGAAAAGGCGTTAGAATATGGCGTAAAGGTTAGTGGAGCAACGGTTCACTTTGTAAACGAAATACCAGATGGTGGTAAAATAATTATGCAAAAAGCCGTTAAAGTACTAGAAAAAGACACCCCCGAAACTTTACAAAAACGCATTATGAAGCAAGCCGAGTGGAAAATATTACCTGCATCTACTCAAAAGGTTTGCGCTATGATAAAAAAGGAGTTAATATGAACGTTTACAAGATAGATAAAATTGCAGATTTGCTAAAAGACAACACTTACCCAGGTAGGGGTATTATAAATGGTAAAAGTGCCGACGGGAAAAAAGCGGTTTTTGCTTATTTTATTATGGGCAGAAGCGACAATAGTCGTAACAGAGTTTTCGTTAAGACGGAAGACGGCATTATGATTAAGCCTTTTGACGAAAGCAAGGTAGAAGATCCATCTTTAATTATTTACTACCCAGTAAGGCGTGTGGATAACAAGGTTATTGCTACCAACGGCGACCAAACCGATACTATTTACGATTTTATTAATGATGGCAAGTGTTTTAACAAGGCTTTAAAAACTCGTAAATTCGAGCCGGATGGACCAAATTGGACACCAAGAATTAGCAGTATGCTTACTCTAGGCAAAGAATTTAGTTATAAAATGAGCATTTTAAAGAGCGCAGATTTGCAAGGAACTGCTTGTAACAGATACACTTACGATTTTGAGCCTGTAAACGGATTAGGACATTTTATCCATACCTACGTATGCGACGGCAATCCTATCCCAACTTTCCAAGGCGAGCCAGAAAGGGTAGAAATTCCTAACTGTATAGAGTGTTTTACCAAGGATATTTGGGAAAATTTAAACCCTCAAAACAAAATATCTTTATACGTTGAGTATATCGATTTAGAAAGTGGAAAAATAGAATACAAACTTATAAATAAATTTAACTAAGGAGCGGTAACATGAAAGAATTCGAATTAAAATATGGTTGTAACCCTAACCAAAAACCGGCAAAAATTTATATGGAAAACGGAAAAGATCTTCCTATCGAAATTTTATCTGGTAGACCAGGTTACATAAACTTTTTAGATGCTTTTAACTCTTGGCAACTTGTAAAAGAACTAACCGAAGCAACGGGTAAAGTTTCGGCAACAAGTTTTAAACACGTATCACCTACAAGCGCGTCTGTTGGTAACAAGTTAAGCGACGCATTAAAAAAATCTTGCTTTGTAGACGATATTGCAGGTTTAGACGATAGCGAAATGGCTTGCGCTTACGCAAGGGCAAGAGGAACCGACCGTATGAGTTCTTTTGGCGATTGGATTGCTTTATCGGGCGAGTGCGACGAAGTTACTGCAAAAATTATCGCTAGAGAAGTATCCGACGGAATTATTGCTCCAAGTTACTCTCCAAAAGCGTTAGAAATTTTAAAACAAAAAAGAAAAGGTACTTACAATATAGTTAAGATAGATAAAGATTATATTCCAGAAGTACAAGAAAAGAAAATGGTATTCGGCGTTACTTTCGAGCAAGGAAGAAACAATTTTAAAATTGATGCCGACCTATTAAAAAATATCGTAACAAAAAATAAAAACTTAACCGAAAGTGCAAAAATAGATTTAATTATATCTTTAATTACCTTAAAATATACTCAATCCAACTCAGTTTGCTTTGCTTACGACGGACAAGCAATCGGCGTTGGCGCAGGTCAACAAAGTAGAATACATTGTACTCGTTTAGCAGGACAAAAAGCAGATTTATGGCAACTAAGACAAAGTGAAAAAGTTTTAGGTTTACAATTTGCAGAAGGCGTTGATAGACCTACTAAAAACAACGTTATAGATATTTATTTATCTGACGACTGTCAAGACGTTATCGGCGACGACGTTTGGAAACAATATTTTGCAGTAAGACCAACCGAATTTACTAAAGAAGAAAAAAAGGCGTTTTTATCTAAAATTAGTGGAGTATCAGTTGGTTCAGATGCTTTCTTCCCATTTAGCGACAATATCGAAAGGGCAAGTAAAAGCGGTGTTAAGTTTATTGCGCAACCAGGTGGCTCTGTAAGAGACGACCTAGTTATCGAGGCTTGCGATAAGGAAGATATCCTTATGTGCTTTACGGGTATGAGGTTATTCCATCACTAATATGAAAGTAGCAGTTATAGGTAGTGGCGGTAGAGAACACGCCATAATTAAAAAAATTAAGCAAAGCCCAAAATGTAGCAAACTATACGCTATACCGGGCAACGGTGGTATGTCGCAAGATGCAACTTGCGTTAATATCGGCGTAATGGAATTTGATAAAATTAAAGAGTTTGTTTTACAAGAACAAATAGATTTTTGCGTTGTCGCACCAGACGATCCGTTAGCGGGTGGACTTGTAGATATTTTAGAAGACGCAGGTGTAAAATGTTTTGGACCAAGGGCAAATGCGGCAATAATAGAAGCAAGTAAGGTGTTTAGTAAAAACCTTATGAAAAAATATAATATTCCTACCGCCAAGTACGAAGTTTTTTCTTCTAGTGTAGACGCGTTAGAATATTTAAAACAAAACGAAAATTATCCTATCGTTTTAAAGGCAGATGGACTTGCTTTAGGTAAAGGCGTTATAATTGCCGAAACCCAAAAAGAAGCGTTGCAAGCCGTAAAAGAAATGATGGAAGAAAACAAGTTTGGCAATAGCGGAAAAACTATCGTCGTAGAAGAATTTTTAACCGGACCAGAAGTTAGCGTACTTGCCTTTACCGACGGAAATATCGTCGTTCCTATGGTTTCTAGTATGGACCATAAAAGAATTGGGGATAACGATACGGGTTTAAATACCGGCGGTATGGGAACGGTTGCTCCTAACCCTTATTACACTAAACAAGTAGAAAAAGAGTGTATGGAAAATATCTTTTTACCAACTATAAACGCAATGAATAAAGAAGGTAGAAAGTTTAAAGGATGTCTATATTTCGGACTTATGATTACGCCTAAGGGGACAAAAGTTATAGAGTATAACTGTCGTTTTGGCGATCCGGAAACACAAGTAGTATTACCACTATTAAAATCGGACTTACTAGAAATTATGCTTGCCGTTAGTCAAGAAAATTTAACCAAAGAAATGGTAGAGTTTTCTTCTAATA
>JAGAUH010000129.1 GCA_017620875.1 Clostridia bacterium | reverse complement strand
TATTTCTTTTTATTTCTCTAAACAATTCTCTTAAAATATTTAAGTGCTTTCTTCTTTGATTGCTAGTTTTTATAGTATGGGCAAGCGCATCTGCTTTTTGCACTTTTAATAATAATAAAAAGTTTTTTTCGCCAAGTTGCCTTAGTAGTTCTTTAACCGCAACCTTATCTTCTCTTATAAAATTATCGTGATTTTCTATTAGTTTTAAACTAGTAAATAAAGTATCTTTATCTACCCTAAGCCTTTTTAAAACGTTAAAAGCAATATCCGCGCTAACCTTTGGGTGACCTGGGCAATGTCCCCTACCCTTTTTATCTAGCACGAAACATTGTGGCTTTGCTATATCGTGCAACAATAAAACGAGCCTAATTAGTTCGTCTTTTTCGGAGTGCGCTATCGCTCTAACGGTATGTTCGTATACGTCGTAGCGGTGATAAATGCTTTTTTGGTCAAAGTTAAAAGTAGGTTTAATTTCCGGTATAATTTCGGCAATAACGTCTTTATATTCTAACATAACGGAAACAACGTTATCCCCTAAAAGCAATTTTTTTAATTCTACTAAAATTCTTTCTACCGAAATATTTTTTAACAAATGCTTGTTGTTTAATATTGCTTGCTTAGTGCCTTGCTCTATTTTAAAACTTAGTTGAGAAGAAAAACGCATGGCTCTTAGTATCCTTAAAGCGTCTTCTTTAAATCTTTCGTCGGGGTTACCAACGCATTTAATAATTTTATTTTCTAAATCTTGTATACCGCCAAACAAATCTACGTAACCTTCTTCTTGGTTATACGCAATAGCATTTATAGTAAAATCTCTACGAGCCAAATCTCCGTCGATAGTCTTTATAAAACTAACCGATTCTGGGTGGCGATTATCTAAATAGTTGCCATCTTGCCTAAAGGTGGTAACTTCGTACACAACGTGGTTTACCACAACGCCGACCGTTCCGTGTTTTAAGCCCGTTAAAATTTTCCTTTCTTTAGGAAAAGTATCTATAATTTCTTGTGGCATAGCGTTAGTAGTGATATCTATATCCTGACACTTTTTGCCAAGCAAGTTATCCCTTACTACTCCCCCTACCGCATAGGCCTTAAAACCTTTGCTATTAAGTTGTTTGCAAACGTAATTAAAGCCGTTATCTAACATATTATTTTCCTACGCAAAACTTTTTAAATATTTCGTCTATTATGCTTTCGCTTGCCGTTTCACCCGTAATTTCACCGAGTATATCCCAACATTCTTTTATATCGTACGCAATTAAATCTAACGGCGCGCCTTGGTTTGCCTTGGCGTTATTTATACTTTTTAACGCCCTATTTATAGCGTCAAAATGTCTTTCTTCCGTTAAGTAATCGGCGTCGGAACTAAGTTCTGTACCAACACCAATAGAAAACATAAGATCCTTTAATTTTTCTATCTCGCCGTTTTTAGCAGATAGCAAAATATCGTAATTATCTTTTTCTAAAATAACCCCTATATCCGATTTGTTACATACCCTAATTAAAGGCTTGTCTTTAACGGATGCTAAAATCTCTTTATCTTCTGGGGTTAAAGGTAAACTTCCGTCCATAACGAATATTACTAGGTCGCTTTCTTCTACCGCCCTTTTGGTTCTTTCGATACCAATTTTTTCTACTTCGTCTAGGCTATCTCTTATGCCGGCAGTATCTAGCAAGTTAAACTTTGCTCCCTTAATTTCTATTTGCCCTTCTACAATATCTCTAGTAGTGCCCGCAACAGAAGTTACTATTGCTTTGTCGTAAGCTAGTAGTGCGTTTAACAAACTACTTTTACCCGTGTTAGGTTTACCAACCAATGCAGCCTTTATTCCCGTAAGTATTTTTCTACCGCTTTTATACAGTCCTACTAGGCTATTAAGTTCGGCTATAGTGCGATCTACCGCCAAAAACACCTTTTCGGTAGCGACTTCTTCTAGCCCTTCTTCCGGGTAGTCGATACTAGCGTCTATTTCGGCTAAAGAGTTTGTTAAACTCTCTTGTAGGGCTAGTATTTTTTTGCAAAGTTTTTCTCTATACAAATAATACCCTGCCTTTACTTCTGCCCTAGATTCGCTATTAATCATATCAATAAGCCCTTCGCAACTAGATAGGCTTAGTTTTCCGTTTATAAACGCCCTTTTAGTAAACTCTCCGTTAGTGGCAGGTCTTGCCCCTAAAGAAAAAGTCTTTCTTAAAATGCCTTGGGTTATTGCTAGCCCACCGTGGCAATGAAATTCTATTGTGTCTTCTCCCGTAAAAGAGTGTGGGGCGTAAAACGCTACGCACATACCAAAATCTTTAAAATCGCCACCGTCTATCTCGCCCGCGTACATAACGTTAGGCTCAAATTTTTCTATTTTTTTAAGTGGCTTAAACATTTTTGTAGCAAGATTTATACTGCCCTTTCCACTAACCCTTATTATGGCAACTCCACCTACGCCAAGCGCGGTGGATATTGCAGAAATTATATCACTCATAGTTTAAAATAAATCGTCGTCCTCGTCGTTATTTTCGTTTTTCGTATCTTCTTGCGGGGTTTGTTCTTTTTCTTCTGGTAAAACAAACTCGCTAGCAAAATCTTTCGTTTCTTTATAATCCGGTTCTTTATTAAAATCTGCAAAAGGCTCTTTTACGGTATCTTCTTTATCTTTACTAAACTCCCCAAAAGGCTCTTTTGCGGGCTCTTGATTAGCGTTGTTAGTTGGCGTACCGTAAGGATTGCCATATGGGTTATAAACTATTTTTATCCTTGGCTTTGCCTTTTTGTTTACGAAAATTAAAGCAAAAATACCTAATATATCTATAAAGAAAATTGACAAAAAAGTAAATAAGAAACTTAGGTTAGTTCTCGTTCTGTAAAATCCTAATAAAATACCAACGAAAAATACTGAAGATGCAATTTCTAACATAGACAATAACACGTAACACATGCCGTAAGTATCACTTTGGCTTAAAACGTATTCGTGATTAGCCACGTCGAAAGTGCCACCGCCCCAATAAGAAAACACTTCTTTAAAATATACTATATCGAATATAGCAGAACCCAAAACGTAGATACCTGTAAAAGTAAAAAATAAAATAGTCATTAGTTTTTTATTCATACCAAGCAATTTGTTTGTATCTGCTAGTTTTATAAAACAATATAACTGAGCAATAGGCACAAAGCAAATCCAACTACCGCTATACCCTTTGTTTTTATAGCCTTTTTTAAATGCAATTGCAAGTAGCACGTAAGTTAGCGCGTAAAATAAAACCACAAATACTACAACTGCAAAACTTCCGTAATAAATAGCGGCGTCTAAAGTAGCCAAATCTATATCGGAAGTAACTATATCTGGATTTTCTTTAAAACGTAGCATAGTAATTAAAAACTCAAAAACAGCTTGTAAAATTCCCATAAATCACTCCTTAAAACATTAGTAAAATTAAACTTTCTAAACCGATAAACACGTCTATACAACCGAGCACTAAAGAAGCGCAAATTAAAACGAAACCTACCACTTTATTGCCTAGTTTGTTTTTAGAAATAAAGTTGTTTCCATTTAAAAATAATTCGCCGTTGTCTAGTTTTGTGGTGTATTCTTCTACCTTATAAGCATATTCTTCGGTAATAACGTTAGTGGTTGTATTTAGCAAATATACCTTTGGTTTTAAAGATATATTTTGGTTGTCTTTCTTTTTCTTTAAAAGTTTTTTAATAAAATAAATTAAACCGATTATACAACAAATAATACCAACGAAAATTATTAGCGTATCCGCCCAATAATACCTAAAACTAGACGTTTCGTTTAAAGTTAGTAAAGACGCCTCGTTTAAAGCAGAAAACAAATTGTGGAACGCATGCATTGCCATAGGCACTACAAAGTTTTTAGTGGCAAAGTACACTAGAGCCATTGCCATACCGGATATAGATTGCAAAAACAATTGTTGCGGATTTCCGTGGAAAATACCAAAGGCAAATCCCGAAACTATTATTGCGAAAACAATGCCAAATTTTTCCATTGACCTAGCAACTATACCACGCATAAACGCTTCTTCGCAAAAGGCAGGCAGTAACGGCGTGCAAATAAACACGTATAAATATGCCCAAAATTCGTTACCTTGTATATCGCTTTCGTTTATAGCCGTTTCTCCAAATATATGAGCAAAATTTTCCGCTATATACATATGCACGACTTGTAAAACGAAAAACAAACCAAAGGCAAGTACGCAAGCCATTGTTATATCTAAAAAGTTCCACTTAAAAGCATATCCCCCACCGGAAAACAAACTCACTTTTCTTATGCGAGAATATACAAACGCAAAAAGTATTATTGCCCCTTGCGAAATTAGGGTAGAAAAGAAAATATTAAAATAATAGTCGCTTTTAATATAATCTTTAAACGCACCCGAATTGTTAACGGCTAGCCTAAACACCAACCAAACGATAACGAAAAACACCATAAACGCCATAAAAGATATACCCGCGTCTAGGTATCCGTAAGAGTTTGGGTTATAAACTCCCTTTTTTCCTTTTGCAAAATCTTTGCAAGCAACTTTCATTAAATACTATCCCCCTTTGTAATATTAATATTTAATATAATAATATTAACATTATTTTTCTAAAAAATCAATACGTTTTTTATTTGGATAGACTTTTTTTTAAAAAAATATATCAAAAATAAATAAATTTACCATAAACTCTTTACTCAATTTTTTTAAAACGTTAACCTATATGCCAATTAAAAGCGTTTTTTAATAGTGTCTTACTATCTATAAATTTTGTATTAAAGCCTATAATTAAAATTTTCACCTTTGCAAAAGCAAACTTATTATAACCTATTTAAAGAAAAAAACGCTACCTTTGACAAAGCAAAAGTAGCGACTTTTTTATGCTATTTGTTTGTGAATTATTTTAGGTTGACTTTTACCAAGAATAACGTCTTTATCTATAACGACTTTTTCTATGGATTTATCGCTAGGCACGTCGAACATGCTATCTAACATAACGTTTTCTAAAATGGTCCTAAGTCCCCTTGCACCCGTTTTTAATTCTAGCGCTTTTTTAGCAACTGCATAAACGGCGTCTTGAGTTATTTCTAGTTCTACGTTGTCAATTTTAAACAACGTTTTATATTGCTCAATAAGTGCGTTTTTAGGTTTTGTCATAATAGAAACTAGCGCGTCTTCGTCTAGCGGATTTAACGCCGCCGTGATAGGAATTCTACCAACTAGTTCTGGGATAAGACCAAACTTTGTTAAGTCTTGCGGTTGTATATCTTCTAAAAGGTTTGTTTCGGTTTGATTTTTTAAATCTATATTACCGCCAAATCCCATACCGTAGTTACTACGCCTTTTTGCAATAATTTTATCTAGCCCTACGAAAGCGCCACCGCAAATAAATAAAATGTTTGTAGTATCTATTTTTAGTAGTTCTTGTTGAGGGTGCTTTCTTCCACCTTGTGGCGGAACGCTTGCAACGGTACTTTCTATTATTTTAAGTAGCGCTTGTTGAACACCTTCTCCACTAACGTCTCTAGTGATAGACATATTTTCGCCTTTAGATGCAATTTTGTCTATTTCGTCTATATAAATTATACCTTTTTCTGCCCTAGAAATATCAAACTCGGCATTTTGGATAAGTTTTAAAAGTATATTTTCTACGTCTTCGCCAACGTAACCCGCTTCCGTTAAAGTTGTAGCGTCGGCAACGGCAAAAGGTACGTTTAATATTTTAGCCAAAGTTCTTGCAAGCAAAGTTTTACCACTACCCGTTGGTCCTAAAAGTAAAATATTACTCTTTTCTAGTTCTAAAAAGTCTTTTTTGTTTTTTTCCGCCAATAAATTAACCCTTTTATAATGGTTATAAACGGCAACGGATAAAACTTTTTTAGCCCTTTCTTGACCGATTACGTACTTATCTAATTCGGCTTTTAATTCGGCAGGGGTAAGCAATTTTACTTGACCGCCGTCTTTCTTTTCTTCTAATTCGTCTAACGCGTCTACACAAGCCATAATACACTCGTCGCAAATATATAATCCATCTGGACCAGATATTAGTTGTTTTACACCGTGTACGCTTTTACCGCAAAACGAACATTTTAATTCTTCTTTAACTGACATTATTTCTCCTTATCTCTTTTCGAAAATTCCATCTATAATACCAAAAGCAAGCGCTTCTTCCGAAGAAAGATAGTTATCTCTTTCGGTTGCGAGTTCTACTTCTTCTAGGCTTTTGCCGGTATTTTCCGCTAAGATAGAATTTAATTTACTTTTTGTTTTTACAATGTGGTCTGCGTGGATTTTTATATCCGTTGCTTGACCGGAAACACCACCTAAAGGTTGGTGAATCATAATTTCGCTATTTTTTAAGGCGTAACGCTTACCTTTTGTGTCACCTGCAAGCAAAAACGCACCCATACTAGCCGCCATACCTATACATATGGTAGAAACGTCGCATTTTATATATTGCATAGTATCGTATATAGCAAGCCCTGCCGTAACCATACCACCGGGACTATTTATATATATGCAAATATCTTTGGTGCTATCCTTGCTCTCTAAATATAGTAGTTGCGCAACTATTGCGTTTGCCGTTTGCATATTAATTTCGTCGGTTATAAAAATAACTCTGTCTTCTAACAATCTAGAATAAATATCGTAAGACCTTTCTCC
>JAGAUH010000021.1 GCA_017620875.1 Clostridia bacterium | reverse complement strand
TTCTATTTCTTCCTTTGCAAGATTTACGTCTACCACGATAATACCTTTCATTTTACCGCAAAGTTGAACAGGCAACTTAATTTCGGTATCTTTAGTTTTACTTTCGTCGTGGATAGGGAAAGTTTCGTTTAAAATATCTCCGCCAAATACTCTTTCGTAAATTTCGCTAGTAACGTGTGGTGCAAATGGATTTAGCATAATTAGTAACGCTTTATACTCTGCCTTGGTGATAAATCCGTCGTCTTTACAAGCGTTAGTAAATTCCATCATAGCCGAAATAAGCGTGTTAAACCTAAAGTCGTTAGTGTCTTCGTAAGTGGTTGCATTAGGATTATAAATACCTTCTGAAACCTTTTTAATCAACTTATGAAGGGCTTTTTGGTGTTCTTTACTCTCATCTTCGCCTTTTACGATTTTTTGCAAATCCCAAACTTTATTTAAGAAACTTACGCTACCGTTTATACCGCTAAAAGTCCAAATGGTATTTTGTTCGTACTCGCCGATAAACATAACGTGTAACCTAAACGCATCTGCACCGTATTCGTTAATAACTAAAATAGGATCTACCGCGTTACCGGAACTCTTACCCATTTTTCTACCCTTTTCGTCTAGGATAAGTCCGTTACACATTCTTCTTTTAAACGGCAACTTGTTAGGAACTGCACCAATATCGTACAAGAAGTTATGCCAGAAACTAGCGTATAGCATATGTCTAGTAACGTGTTCTACTCCGCCCGTATAAAGGTCTACTTCTCCCCAATAATTTAAGTTTTCTTTGCTAGCAAAAGCATCGTTATTATGAGCGTCCATAAAACGTAACCAATACCAACTAGAACCTGCCCAGTTAGGCATTGTATCGGTTTCTCTTTTAGCAGGTTTTCCGCATTTTGGACACTTGCAATTTACCCACTCGTCTATTTTAGAAAGTGGTCCGTTACCCTTTTCGTCAGGGGTAAAGTCGTTGGTTTTAGGTAGTCTTAAAGGTAATTCTTCTTCCGGTACGGCAACGTAACCGCAGTCTGGACAAATAACGATAGGGAAAGGTTCTCCCCAATATCTTTGTCTGTTAAACGGCCAGTCTTGCATTTTGTAATTTATTTTCTTTTCGCCAATGCCTTTTTCCACTAAATACTCGGTAATTTTTTGTTTAGCGCTAGGCACGTCTAATCCGTTTAAGAAATCGCTATTAACTAGTTTTCCGTTACCTACGAACGCTTCTTTACTAATATCTCCGCCACCGATAACTTCGATAATATCTATACCAAATTTTTTAGCAAAAGCATAGTCTCTTTCGTCGTGAGCAGGAACTGCCATAATAGCTCCCGTGCCGTAAGAAACTAAAACGTAATCCGCAACGAAAATTGGTATCTTTTTACCATTTACAGGGTTTATTGCCATAAGTCCGTCTATTTTAACACCTGTTTTTTCTTTATTTGCGGTACGCTCTATTTCAGATTTTTGTTTTGCTTGTTTTCTATATTCTATAATTTCGTCAAAGTTTGCAATTTTATCTTTATTGTTATCTACCAAAGTATGCTCTGGCGAAATAACCATAAACGTTACGCCGAATAAAGTATCAGGTCTAGTGGTAAATACAGTTAAAGTATCGTTACTGCCGTCTACCTTAAAATTAACTTCTGCACCAACGGATTTGCCTATCCAATTGCGTTGAGACTCTTTTAGGTTAGGCTTCATGTTGATTTCTTCTATAGCGTCTAGCATTTTTTCGGAATAGTCTTTCATCCTTAAATACCAAACGTTTCTTTCTTCTTTAACT
Organism: Clostridia bacterium; assembly: GCA_017620875.1. Classification (GTDB taxonomy): domain Bacteria; phylum Bacillota; class Clostridia; order Christensenellales; family Borkfalkiaceae; genus UBA4675. Next base: position 5,508 of record JAGAUH010000021.1, on the reverse strand, counting down.
ACGGGGTTATGACAACGGTCGCAAACGCCACCTTGACTATCTTCGTTAGAGAGTACGGTTTTACAAGTTGGGCAAAAGTTTACTTCGCCTTTGTTTTTGTATGCCATGCCGTTTTTAAATAGTTGTAAAAATATCCATTGAGTCCATTTAAAATAGTCGGCGTCGGTAGTGGCAAACTCTCTACTCCAATCGAAAGAAAATCCCATTTTCTTAAGTTGGTTAGTAAATATTGCAACGTTATCTGCCGTTACTTTTTCGGGTGGCAAGTTCATTTTTATAGCGTAGTTTTCGGTAGGAAGACCAAAAGCATCCCAACCAACGGGATAAAGTACGTTATAACCCTTAAATCTCATATATCTAGCAACGATTTCGGTTGGGGTAAAACATTTTACGTGTCCTAAGTGGATACCTTTACCGCTAGGCCCAAAAAACTCTGAAAGTAAATAAAATTTAGGCTTGTCAGATTTTTCGTCTGCCTTAAACGCTTGCTTTTCTTCCCAAATTTTTTGCCACTTTGCTTCTACTTCGGCAACGTTCCATTTAAACTCTACTTTTTTAATATCTGCAATTTGTTCTTTAATGTCCATTATTTTTTCCTTTGGCTTTGCCACAATTAGTGGTTGTATAGAGCCTTTATTTTAATTAGTGTTTTCTTTCTTTTTCGCTAATAAAGGTGTATGCAATTGCATCTGGTCCTAGGTGAGCGCCGATAATTGCGCCTATGTATCTTATTTGCGGTTTAAAACCAAAAGCAACTTGTAACTTATCGGCAAGTTTTGTTGCTAGTTCTACGTTTCCCGTATGTCCTACGAACATATTAAAACTATCCGGGTGCTTGCCAAGAGACAAACCTTCTTCTATAACGGCAGATATTGCCTTGTTTGTTCCCATAACTTTTGCAACGGTTTCTAACTTACCTTCTTTATTAAACTCGATAATAGGTTTAATTTTTAACATAGTACCAACCATAGCGCTAGCGCCACTTATTCTTCCACCGCGTTTTAGGTGTTGTAAATCGCCAACGATTATGTAGTGTTGAATATGCATTTTTAAACTTTCTAACTTATCTCTAGTCTCTACTAAACTAGCGCCGTTATCTCTCATTTCTACGGCTTTTCTTACAAGCATTTGTTCGCCAACGGTGGTAGAAGAACTTTCTACAAACTCAATAGTAAAATCGGGATATTCTTCTTTAAGTCTTTTATAAGCGTCTTTTGCTTTGTCTAGCGTAGGGCTAAGTCCGTAAGATTGACAAACGTGTAATAGGTTTTTACTACCGCTTTGGTACACGCTTTTAAATAGTTCGTAATGCGCTTCTTCGGATAAAATACTAGTTTTAGCAATAACCCCACTACTTAGTTTTGCATAGTAATCTAAATAATCTTGCTCGCAAGTAAAATTATCTATACAATCGGTTAGTTCACCGTTTTTTTCTGTTAAAACGTAACTTAGTCTACCAACGAAAACGTCTAACTCTTTATACTCTTCTAAATAGAAATCACAATTACTATCGCAACTTATAGCAAAATTTTTCATAAGTGGTCTCCTTAAATCATTATCTAAATGATATTATACCACAAAAAAACCAACGTGTAAAAGACTTTTTTAAAAAAATATTATTTTTTAAAATTTTATATTGCCATAAAATACAATTTTTGGTATAGTATAGTTATAAATTTTTACTAGGTAGGAAAAAAATGGATAAAAAAGCGTTACCGATTATACTATACAAAGTTTTATACGAAAGGACTTGCCCAGAAAATCCTATAACGTATATAGACCTTGCAAAGATTATAGAAAACGAATACGATTTAGAAACTAACCGCAAACTAGTTAGCAAAGCCGCCGAAACGTTAGAAGATTTAGGCGTGGAAATTATACAAGTAAAAAACAAGGGTGTATACCTTGCAAGTAGACCGTTAGAAGCCGGCGAAATTAAGTTTTTAATAGACTGCATTTGCTCTTTTAACTATATGGATAGCAACTTTTCGGCAGAGTTTATTTCTAAACTATGCTCTCTTGGCGGAAAGCCTTTTAAAGACAAATACAAACTTGCGCATAGGGTAAAAGATACGCTACGCGGAGACAACAAAGAACTATTTGTAAACACCGAACTAATAGACGAAGCCATTAGCGAAAACGTAAAAATTAGTTTTGATTATCACAAGTTTGGGGCGGATAAAAAACTGCATAAAACCAACACCCATATAGTATCTCCTTTTTACACTTTTTTGGCAAACCAAAGTTACTATTTACTTTGCTCTAGCGACAGGCACGAAGGCGTTGGTTTTTACCGCATAGACAAAATTAAAAATATACGTAAAACTACCGAAAAAGCCCTTTCTATAAAATCTTTCGAAGGGTTTAGAGATGGTATAGATATAGAAAAATTAGCCCACTCTTATCCGTATATGTACTCTGACAAACCGCAACTTGTAGAACTAATTTGTAACGAAAAAGTTATAGACGATATTATAGGTAAATTCGGTAAAAAAATTAGGATAAAAAAACTAGAAGACGGCACTTTAAAAGTATCCGTTATGGCGTCGGTTATGGCAATGGAATTTTGGCTAATGCAATATTGCAAATACGTAACGGTCGTAAACCCTATTAGCCTTGTAGAAAAAGTAAAAGAAAATATACAAACTATGATAAACAATTATGGAGTTAAACCATGAAATTAGGCGGATTAGAAAAATTTTCCGGGGTAGATTTTGACGGAAAACTTGCTTGTACTCTTTTTACCGTTGGGTGCAATTTTAGGTGTCCTTTTTGCCACAATTCCCCCCTTGTTATAGAGACCGAAGAAAATATTACCGAGCAAGAATTTTTTGATTTTTTACAAGAGAGAAAACACCTTTTAAACGGCGTTTGTATATCCGGTGGAGAACCTACTTTACAAAAAGATTTGATAGAATTTATTAGCAAAATTAAAAAACTAGGCTTTGCCGTTAAACTAGACACTAACGGAACTAACCCTACTATTTTACAAGAATTAATAGCTAGCAATCTAATAGACTACGTTGCTATGGATATTAAAAATTGTTTTAACGCTTATAGCGATATTATAGGCTTAAAAAATTACGATTTAAGAAGCGTTAAAAAAAGCGTGGAAATATTAAAAAAAGACCTTGTAGATTACGAATTTAGGACCACTCTAGTTAGAGAATACCATACCCTAGAAAATATAATAGAACTAGGCGAAGATATAAAAGGCGCTAAAAAATTATTTTTGCAAAAATTTAAACCTGCGGATACTTGTTTAGAAAAAGACCTAACGGAAGTTTCTAAAGCCGACGCCGAACTTTTTAAAGATATTTTAAGTGATAATATACCGCAAGTTAAACTAAGGGGATATTAATTTTAAACCATATTTTTATATAAACCCACCCGTCACTATTTAGTGGCGGGTTTTTAACGTTTTAATTTGACAATTTTAAATAGTACCCTTTTTAAAAAAACAACTAAAGTAAAAACAAAATGCAAAAATCAATAGAAATAAATATTTTTTAAATTAAGATTACAATTATTTTTTAATTTATCTTGCAATTATTTTAAAAAAGGTATATCCTTATTATTAGAATAAAAAACTTAGGAGTTATTATGGAAAAAGTTATTTTAATTACTATAGATGGTATGCGTCCGGACGGTGCTCTTGCTTGCGGAAACGACTACGTTAAAAAACTAATGCACTTGGGCGGATATAGTTTAACCACTCAAACGGTTATGCCTTCTATTACGCTACCAACACATATGTCTATGTTCCATAGCGTCGTACCACAAAGACACGGCATTATTACCAACGATTTTACTAGCCAAGTACACTCTATTAAAGGCATTTTCGAAACCGTTAAAGGTGCGGGAAAAACTACCGCTATGTACTACGGTTGGCATAATTTAAGAGATTTATGTAGACCGGGAAATATAAACTACGGCGCTTTTATAGAAGGACACGTTGGCGGTTGCTCTGACCTTGCTATTATTGCAGAAGCAAAAAAGAGTATTTCTACTTATAAACCGGATTTTGCCTTTATCTACCTAGAAGGTACGGATATGGGCGGACACGACTACGGTTGGATGAGTAAAGAATATCTAGGCAGAATAAACGACGCTTTTAAGGGTATAGAAGATTTAATTAAAACCCTTGGAGAAGAATATCACTTTATTGTAACCGCAGACCACGGTGGACACGAGCGTATGCACGGAACTACCGACAAAGAAGATATGACTATCCCACAATTTTACTATGGTAAAAAGTTTACCGCAGGTAAAGAATATACAAACGTTTCTATTTTAGACGTTGCCCCTACTATTTCCGATATTTTAGGGATTGGCACTCAACCAGAATGGGAAGGTACTTCTATTTTAAAAAAATAACTTAAAACACACTAAAAGTCTTTAGCAATTAATAATAAAACTAAAATCAAAACAGTATTAAAACCCTACTAGAAAAGTAGGGTTTTTATTTTATAAAAAAACAAGTTTATTAACTTATAGGCTAGTTTAAAAATAAATTCGCAACGTACCTTAAATATTATTAAACGCCTTTTTAACGGTGGCGGTTAAATTTAAAATTGCGGTTTGTTTTTCTAGCGCAACGCTTAAAGGTTGTCCGCTTGGTTTTATACTATAAGCAAAATCTATATCCGAACAAAGTATTTCTTGCTCGGTTAAATCTATAACGCCGGCAAAGGCTATCACTTTTTTACCTAAACTTTTTGATAGTTTTGCAATGCCAATTGGGGCTTTACCCATAAGGCTTTGCTTGTCTAACTTGCCTTCTCCAACGATAACTAAGTCGCAATTTTTTATTTTTTCTTTTAAGTTTATATTTGTAGCAACCAACTCTATACCAGATAATAGTTTTGCGCCTAAATATTCTTTAAAGGCAAAGCCAAGTCCCCCACTAGCGCCCACCATTATGGCGTTTTCATTTGCCGTAGGATATAGTTTTTTTGTTAAATTAGCGTAGTTTTGTAGCCAATTATCCATATTTACGATATCTAAGTCGGACGCACCCTTTTGTTTGGCAAAAACAAAACTTGCCCCATTTTGCCCCACTAGTGGATTAGTAACGTCGCAAGCGATATTAAAAGTGCACTCTTTAAGTTTTTTATTTGCGTTTTTATCGCTTATACAAACTAAATCTTTTAAACCTATTGCCCCTAAAGAAATCGGCTCGTTATTTTTATCTAAAAAACCGTATCCTAGTGCTTGTAACAAACCAACACCACCGTCGTTAGTACAACTTCCACCAATGCCAATAACAAAATTATTACACCCGTTATTAATGGCGTGCAAAATCAACTCGCCTAAGCCATAAGTGGTGGTATATAACGGATTTTTGTGGTTTTTTACTAGGTGCAAACCTATGCACTTACTAACTTCTATATATGCGGTATTAGCCAACTTTATATACTCGCAATCTATTTTATCCCCCAAAGGCGAAGACACTTTTACCGCCACGCTTTTACCTTTTAAGGTATAATTTATTGCATCTAAAAACCC
>JAGAUH010000020.1 GCA_017620875.1 Clostridia bacterium | reverse complement strand
CAAATATATTACAACTACTAAAATAATACTCAAACTGTTGCTTAGTTATAGTAGTAACCCTATCCCCACCGCCTAAAATAGGTAGCATCCTTTTAATTAGCCATTCTTCTAGTATAGGGGCTTCTAAATTGACGATTTCTTTTATAACTAGCGGAACGCGATATCTTAGCCTGTTGCTTGCCTCTAAAACGTCTACGTAATTATAAGTAGGAAAAGCAAAATGGTTTTCCTTTTCCGTTTCGGTTGGGGCGTGGTAACAATCTTCTTTTAAAGAAATGCCCGCTAAAGAGATTTTTATTGCTTTTAATAGGTTTTCTTGTTCCTTTTTAGGATTTCTAAACCAATCGGTTGCCCAAATACGATAATAACTCCAACCCATTTTTTCTAACACGGCTTGACGAAGTCTATCTCTATCACGCGTATTTTTACTCTCGCGATAAGCATCACCATCACATTCTACCGCCATAAAATAATCTTTACATCCGCGATTTTTTAACGCTAGGGTTATTTTAGAAGAAGAACAACCTAGTTGCAATTCTACGTCTAATCCCCTTTGCCTTAAAAAGTTATAGACTTCTATTTCGTATCCTAAATCTTCTAAATGCAAATCTTCTTCTAGTCGTATAGTGGTTTCTGCGCCTAGTTCGGCATACTCTAAATATTCTTTTAGTAGTTTTACGCCCTTAGATTCGGTTTTAGACAAATCTATATCGCCGTGCCTTAAAGAAGACACTACTTTTACGTTATGCTTTGCTCTAGTAACGGCAACGTTAAGCCTTCTTTCGCCACCCTCTCTATTAAGCGGTCCAAAATTTAAGTATAGTTTACCGCTAGCATCTCTAGCGTAACCAATGCTAAAAATAATAGTATCACGCTCGTCCCCTTGTACGGTTTCTAGGTTTTTTATAAAAAACGGCTCTTTGTTTGTAGAACTAAAAAAACACTCTTTATCTGGGTTTAACCTACGGCGTTTGGTTAGTAAATATTCTATTAAATTTTGTTGCGAAATACTAAAGGCTACTACACCTAAACTTCTGTTAGGATACTTTTCGATATTTTCGTATATTAAATCTACAACCTTTTCCGCTTCTATTTTATTGTTACGCTTAGTCCTATCATAAATTCCGTCTACGTGGTAATAGTCTACGCCAATATCAAGTTCGTCCGACTTGCAAGAAGGGAAAGTTACTAAACCGCCGTCGTAAAAGTTTTTGTTAGAAAAGGCAATTAGTTGCTCGTAATTACTTCTGTAGTGCCAATTTAGCCTAAATTGTGGAAATACCGTTGCACCAATATCTAAAATAGACTCGAAGTCAGAAACGAAATCGTCTTCTTCGTCTTCGTCAACGCTAGCAACCGTGTTAAAGAAATTGCTTGGCGGCATTTGCTTAGAATCGCCAACTATTATTAGTTGTTTACCCCTATAAATTGCGCCGATTGCGTCTTGTGGAAATATTTGAGACGCTTCGTCGAAAATAACAACGTCAAACTCGATATTAGCGCTTAAGTACGTACTAACGCTTAGTGGCGACATTAAAAAGCAAGGTTTAAGGATAAAAATAAGTTCTTGTATATCTTGTAAAAGCGTTCTAATGCCCTTTTTTCTTCTTTGCTTTTTGTTTTCTGCAATTAATTGCGAAACCATGCTATTTGGCGCAACCAAATCTATGCTAGGTCTCTTGCTAGAAAGCCTGTCTCTTATTATAGACTTGTTAATTTCAAATTGAAATTCTTCTTTGTTTTTAAATATTTTTACCGCGTCGTCGTGGAAAAACCTAGTTAAACTTTCTAACACTTCCGACTCGCCAATAATTTTATCCGCCCATTGCGTATAAAAAACTTTTTGGTAACACTCCGCCAATAAGCGTGCGCCCATTTTTTTGCTTAAATACAAATCTAAATATTCTCTAACGCCCGTTTTTTCTAGGGTATTTAATAGTTTTACAAACCTTGTCCAAGAAGATAATCTTGATAAGTCTTCTAAACACTTTTCGCACTTTAGTAAAGAAGTAGTTAAGTCGCTTAAATTAAAATCGTGTATATCTTTATTAAACCTAGAAACTAAGTTGTCAAAAGCGTTTTGATTAAGAGAGTACTCTTTATCTAATAAGTTATATATTTCCCCAAAGAAAGTTCTATCTAATAAAAATTCGTCTTGAGTTCCACGATAAAATTCTTGTAAAAACTCGTTGTTTAAAAGTATTTCTTCTAGGTCGTATAATTCGTTAAGTAGCAAATTAAAATCGGTGTTTACCCCTGCATATTCGGTTGTAAAACTACATTTTAACTCTGCTTGTATACTATTAAACTCGTCTAAGTCGCTCTGGTAGGTTTTTAGGCGGTTTACGTGGTGCACTAACTCGTCATACTTTAACTTTTTAAAATCTTTTAGACATAAAGTAACGTCGGTTTTTATGGTTTTATATCTTTTGCTAAAAATACGTTTAAAGAAATTGTTGTGGTTATAACTTAATTCTACCAAATAACCATTTCCGTTTATACTATAAATTTCTCTATTAAAAATAGAATCTAAAATACTCTTACCTTCTAATACTTTTTTGCTAATTTCTTCTAGTTTTTCCACTTTTTCTATCGTATCGGTTAAACAAGCCAAATTTAGCAAACTAGGCGTTATAAATTTTGCATTTCTTAATAACGCAAATATTTTATAATACCCCTTTAATTCTTCAACGTTTCTGCCGTAAACTTTAAGTTTAGATATAAGTTTTTCGTTTATACTTATTAGTTTTTTTAAATAACTAATGGTACTCATTAAAAGATTTTTAGTTTCTAAAGACAGTTCGTAACTATACTCCATTTTAGTATAACCATACCAACAATAATTAGTATAATTTTGCCCAAACTCAGCTAAAAAGTCTTCGCACTCGGTTAAATTTTGCGTAGTTTTTAAAATATAATCTTCGCCTTTGGTTGCTAAATCTTTTATAAAATAATCTAAAGCTTTTGCATTTTTAACGCGGTCTAATTTTTTTAATATTTCGTATAAAGATAAATTTATTATCGGCTCTTTTTGGTGCAACTTGGCAACGTAAGAAGTTAGTTTTTCTTTTGCGATATTTTTATCTTCTATCTCGGCGTTTAGTTCTTTATTAAACACGCTTTTATTTTTTACAAGCGTTTCGTAAAGTTCGGCTATAAACTCTTTTTTGTTTGCTTTGTGGCTATGTAGTTCTAAACAAAAATCTTCTAGCCCTGCCTTTTTTAGTTTATCAAAAACGACGTTTAACGCTGCAAGTTTTTCAGAAACGAATAAAACTTTTTTACCTTGAGATAAGCACTCTGCAATTATATTAGTAATAGTTTGGCTTTTACCCGTGCCCGGTGGTCCTTGCAAAATAAAACTCGCGCCCTTTCTTGCCATGTCTATTGCGGTAAGTTGGCTAGAATCGGCATCTACAACGTTAAAAAATTCTGAGTTTTCGGTATCGGTTACTAAGTGAGAATAATCTACGGGCTCGCCTTGTTTCATAAGCCTTAATACGTTTTGACTTTTAGAAATTTTTTCTTTATTTTCCGTTACGTCTTTATACATATTAATCTTTAAAAAAGAAAACACGCCAATTTTACACTCTAAAGAAATATCCCAACCTAAATCTTTAAGCAGTTCTTTAACTCTATCAACGTACTCTAAAACCCCGTCTTCTTCGTAGTCGGGTAAAGTGATATTATATTCGTGGTGCATTTTATATGCAAAAGTAGGATTTATAACTAAATCGCTATCGGTTATTTTAATATAAAACGGCTTTAAAGGCGATTCGTTTTCTATCGATATTGGCGCTAGTAGTAACGGAGCGTGGTAAACGTCTGCCCCTTCTTTCCAATTAATAAAACCAAAAGCAATATACGCAATATTTACACCTGTTTCTTCTAGCGCAGTTTTTGCTTTTTTACCCACGTTTTTTATGGCTTTTTTATAATTTTCTTTATTGTATACTAAAATTTGGTTAGCCTTTAACTTGCTTTTATAATAACTTAAAAAACTCCATTTGCTACTAAAATCGCCATGTCTATTAAGAAGTTGTAAATCTATTTCTTCATCATCTAAATCAGGTAAAATTTCGTACACTTCTAACTTGTCCATTTTTTCCGCTTTGGCTACGAGCGTTTTAAAATCTGGCGCCATTATTTCTACCGTGCTAGACTTGGTATCTTTAAAATTTATTAAGTTATTTCCCTTGCCCGTGTCTAGTAGTAAAT
>JAGAUH010000128.1 GCA_017620875.1 Clostridia bacterium | reverse complement strand
GTGCTAGTTGTAAAAGTACTTCTGCAAGGTCTTTTATTTGTACTTTATCTTGTGAGTAAACGTCTTTGATTTTTGCAAATACCGCGTGGTTTGCATTGATTTCTAAAACTCTTTCGCTCTTTAAAGTATTATCGGATTGTGGCATACTATTTAACACTTTTTCCATACCGGAAGAAAGCATACCCTCGGTAGAAAGACATACCGCGTGATTTTTTAACCTAGAAGTAATTTTTACCTTACTAACCTTTTCGCCAAGTTGCTCTTTTATATAATCTGCAATTTCTTTATCGCTTTCTTCTATTTTTTCTTCTATACCAAGGTCGCCCGTACAAACGTTTTTAAACTCTTTATCGGCAAATTTACCTATCATTTTAAGCATAAATTCGTCTACGTCGTCTTTAAGTAAAAGTAAATCGTAACCGCTATCGTATACCATTTCAGCTTGAGGTAATAGTTTAATTGCGTCTACGCTTTTACCAATGCCGTAGTAAATATATTTTTGGTCGTCTTTCATAGAGTTTACGTACTCTTTTAAAGTAACTAGTTTATCCGAACTATATACGTTAAATATAAGTAAATCTTGTAAAGTATCTTTTGCTCCGCCATAACTTTCGTAAATGCCAAACTTTAGTTGTAAGCCGAAAGCGGAAAATACTTTTTCGTATTTTTCCCTATCGGTAGCAAGCATATTTTCTAACTCCGATTTAATTTTCTTTTCGATATTTTTCTTAATGGTTTGTAATTCTCTATTGTTTTGGATAGTTTCTCTTGATACGTTTAAATCTAAATTAGCATCTACAACGCCCTTTACAAAACCAAAATAGTCGGGAAGTAGTTCTTTTTGACAATCGGATATAAGCACGCCGTTGGTGTATAATTTTAAGCCTTTTTCGTAACTCTTTGTGTAGTAATTATAAGGCGCTTGGCTAGGGATATATAATATTGCCTTATACTCTAGCATTCCTTCTGCTACGATATGAATTACTTTTGCAGGGTCTTGATAGTCGAAAAAGTTAGATTTATAAAACTCGTTATATTCTTCTGTAGTTATATCCGCCTTGGATTTTTTCCAGATAGGTTTCATGTTGTTTAAAGTTTTTTCTTCTACAACGCTTTTACCTTGTTCCCCTTCTTTTTCGGCAGGAACGTAACTTGTACACTCCATTTTAATTGGATAAGAAATATAGTTAGAATATTTTTCTACTAAAGAAGTAATAGTATATTCTTCTAGATATTGGCTATATTTTTCCCCTTCTTCTTGGTCGTCTTTTAAATATAAAGTGATAATAGTTCCGTTGGTATCTTTTCCGGCAGGGGTAATTTCGAACCCTTCTGCACCGTTGCTAGACCACAAATAAGCCTTATCTTCGCCAAAAGCCTTAGATAAAACTTCTACCCTTTTTGCAACCATAAAAGAAGAATAAAAACCTACGCCGAATTGACCTATTGCCGAAATATCGTCGTTGTTTTCTATTTGCTTTTTAAATTCTTCCGTGCCACTTTTTGCAATTACGCCAAGGTTATTTTCTAGTTCTTGCTCCGTCATACCAATACCGTTATCGGAAATGGTTAAAGTACGCTTTTGTTTATCTATTTCTATTTTAATAAAGAAATCCGACCTAGAAAAACCCGTAACGTCCCCCTTAAAATACAATTTGTTAATTGCATCCGAACAGTTAGAAATTAGTTCTCTTAAAAAAATCTCTTTGTTGGTGTAGATAGAATTTATCATCATATCTAACACTTTTTGACTTTCTGCTTTAAACTTTTTCATTTTAACTCCTTATATACGTCTAAATTTTCTGTCATTTGTAAAAGTTTTATAAAAAGTTAGCACTCTATCGTGCCGACTGCTAATATGATATAACATATACAAACTTTTGTCAAGGGGTTTTGCAAAAATAAAAAAAGAATTAGAAAAATAATTTCTAACTCTTTATATTATTTCTTTAAGTTTGTTATTTAATAAGTCGCAAGAAGTTAAATAATAGGTTATTCCGTTTTTTACATACTCTTGCTCGGCTTTACAATCTTTTCCGTGTAAATGTCCGTAAACTACGTGTTCTACCCCGTATTCTTCAAAAAGTTTAGTAAAAGGGGAATCTTCTCTAGCATTATTAAAAGGCGGATAGTGTATCATACAAATAATTACGTCGCCTTCTTCTTTTTGCTTTACTGCGTCTTTTAAAGTTAGCCTAAAACGCTCTACTTCTCTTGCGACTAATTTTTTATCTTGCTCACTATTATCTTCTAGCGTCCATCCACGAGAACCACATATGATATACTTGCCAAATTTTACGCTATCGTTTTGCAAGGCAAAAACACCTTTAGGAAGGACTTTTCTTATTTTACCAATTCCACTCCACCAATAATCGTGATTACCCCTAATTATTACTTTTTTACCCTTTAAACTAGATAAAAATTCTAAATCTACCATAGCATCTTGCAACTTCATAGCCCAACTTAGGTCCCCAGAAATTAAGACTATATCTTCTTCTGAGACCTTTTCTAGCCAATCTTGTTTAATTTTATCTAAATAACCAACCCACTTGCTACCAAATATATCCATAGGCTTGTCCGTGGTGGTTGCGATATGCAAATCGCTAATGGCAAATATTTTCATATAAGTATTTTACCAAAAAAAATATAAACTTGCAATAAAAAAGGCAAACCCTTTTGGATTTGCCCCTATATTTATTTTAAGTGTTAGAGTTTGGATATAATGGCAGTTCGAAAAATCCAGAACAAACTTCTTGCGAATATTCGTTACAAGGCGGAATTGCCGTATAACCGTAACTAGGAACTAAAATTTGAGTTTCCATTACTATTTTTAGTATTATAGTTACGCAACACGTTACCGAAAAAGTATTTTCTGGTATGTAAGTTCCTTCTGGCGCTACTAGACTAACTACGGCATCTAGACTATACGGTATTACGCTAGGCTCCGGCACGTATAAAATTACGTCTTGAGAAAAACT
>JAGAUH010000019.1 GCA_017620875.1 Clostridia bacterium | reverse complement strand
TTAATCTTTTATAAGTTTTTGTAAATAGTCAAAAATAACGTCGGCTAGTTCTTTAGGGGATATTTTCTCGGTTGAAACGCATAGGTCGTAGTGTTCTTTTTTACCCCACTCAAAACCTAGCATACGGCAAGTTTTTATACGCTCTTTATCTATTTGTTTTATCTTTTTAAGCATTGTTTTTTCTCTGCTATCTTCCCCGTCTTTAAGGTTGTCTAGGGTGCGACTTAGCCTTTTTTCTAGGGTAGTATAAACGAATATCCTAAAAGGGTTATATTCTTTTAGTAAAACTTCTGCGCCACGCCCTACGAAAATGGCGTTGCCTTTTTTTGCAAGTTTATCCATAACCTTTTGTTGTAAAAACACAATGTCGGTGGCGTGCCTATGCATCATAGAATAAGAAAAAGTGCACCCCGTAATATAAGGGGTAGGGTTAGAAGAAGAAAGTACTTTTTCTATATAGTTTTCGTCTAAAGAACTTTCTTTTGCAACTTCTTCTAAAATAACTTTATCGTAGTAGTTATAACCCAACTTTTCTGCTAGTCTTTTAGCAAGTTCCCTTCCGCCAGAGCCAAATTGTCTAGATATAGTAATAATCATAAAATTCTCCCGTATAGTGTAATACAATATATAAATATTATATACTTTTAAAAATATTATTGTCAATATCAAAAAATATTTTTTATGCCAAAAAATCGTTTGACAAGGTTTACTTTTTTGCAATATAATGTTAGTAACCTAACAATTTAAAGGGGTAAAAATGTATCATTTATTAGGCGAACTAAAAAGGTTAAACAACCACGTACTTCGTAGGCTCGGTTCCGACGAAGTTTTAAAGGCTCAAGAAGAAGTTACGGGGGCAAGGGGATATATTATCGGTTTTATCGTAAAAACCACTACGGAAGGTAAAATAGTGTATCAACGCGATATAGAAAAAGCCTTTTCTCTAAGGCGTTCTTCCGCAACGCAAACACTAAATTCTTTAGAAAAAAGTGGGCTTATACGTCGATTAAGCGAAAAATCCGATAAAAGATTAAAGAAAATAGTGGTTACCGAAAAGGGGTTAGAGACCCATAAAAAAGTTATTGAAAGACTAAACGAGATAGACGGCGAACTTATTTCTTGTCTGACCAAAGAAGAATTAGAAATTTTTAAGGTTGTGCTAGAAAAGTTAAAGGAGGGTTTAAAGGTTGATTAAAAAATTATTAAAGAGTTTAAGAGAGTATAAAAAAGAAGCAATATTAACACCGTTACTTATGGTGTTAGAAGTTGCTATGGAAGTAGCGTTGCCACTTATTATTTTTGAGTTTGGTACTGCAATAAACAATCTACAAGGCGACAAAATGCTAATGTGGGGTGGCATAATGATACTTTGCGCGGTAGTTGCGCTTGTTGCTGGTATGTTAGGCGGAAAGTTTGCGGCAAAAGCAAGCACGGGCTTTGCAAAAAACCTAAGGCAAGATATGTTTGATAAAGTGCAAGATTATTCTTTTTCTAACATAGATAAATTTAGTTCTTCTAGTTTAGTTACAAGGCTTACTACCGACGTAACTAACGTGCAAATGTCTTTTATGATGGTTATTCGTATTGCGGTAAGAAGTCCGCTTATGTTTATATTTTCTATCGTAATGAGTTTTATGATAAGTTCTACACTACCTGCTATTTTTGCAGTTACTATACCGATACTTGCGTTTGGACTTATTATGGTTATAAAAAAGGCAATGCCAATATTTAAAAAGGTGTTTAAAAAATACGATAACCTAAACGAATCCGTACAAGAAAACATAAAGGGTATGAGAGTTGTAAAAGCCTACGTTAGAGAAGGTTACGAAACGGAAAAGTTTACTAAAGTTTCTAACGAACTTTGCGGAGACTTTACTAGGGCGGAAAAGATACTTGCCTTTAACGCACCGCTTATGCAAATGTGTTTACAAGGCGCGCTAATTGCAATAGGATTTTTTGGCTCTAGAATAATAATAAATTCGCCGTTAGGGGATTTTAACTCTTACGGATTGCAATCTTTACTTACTTATTCGCTTCAAATTTTAGTTGCGTTACAAATGGTTAGTATGATATTCGTAATGCTTACTATGTCTGCCGAAAGTGCAAGAAGAATCGTAGAAGTTCTAGACGAAGAAAGCACTTTAAAAAACCCGGAAAACCCCGTTATGCAAGTTGAAAGTGGGGATATAGAGTTTGCCGACGTTAATTTTAGATATTCTTCTCAAGCGGAAAAATACGCGTTATTCGATATAGATTTAAAAATAAACGCAGGTGAAACCATTGGCGTTATCGGAGGAACGGGTAGCAGTAAAACCACTTTAATTTCGCTTATACCAAGGCTTTACGACGTTAGCGAAGGTTGTGTAAAAGTTGGCGGTGTAGACGTTAGAGATTACGATATGGAAGTTTTAAGAAATTCCGTTGCGGTTGTTTTACAAAAAAATATGCTATTTGCAGGCACTATAAAAGAAAACTTGCGTTGGGGCAATAAAAACGCCACCGACGAAGAAAGTGTAGAAGCGTGTAAAATGGCGCAAGCGCACGAGTTTATTTCTTCCTTCCCAGAAGGGTACGACCGTATGATTTCTCAAGGAGGAACAAACGTTTCGGGTGGACAAAAGCAAAGGCTTTGTATTGCTAGAGCATTACTTAAAAAACCTAAGATACTAATTTTAGACGATAGCACTTCTGCCGTTGATATGAAAACCGACGCGCTACTTAGAAAGGCTTTTAAAGAGTATATTCCGCAAACTACTAAAATTATTATTGCGCAACGTATTGCAAGCGTACAAGACGCAGACAAAATTATAGTTTTAAACAATGGTTCTATCGACCAAATAGGCACTCACGAAGAACTACTTAATACAAACGAAATATATAAAGAAGTGTATTACTCTCAAAATTCTCAAGATACGCAAGGGAGTGATAACTAATGGCTAAAATGGCTATGGACGGAAGGGCAAGAGGTCCTTTCACGGGTAAAAAATTAGATAAAGGCACTTTAAAAAGGTTACTAAAAATACTATTTACCGAATATAAAGGTATAGTTAGCGTATTTTTTATAATGCTACTAATTAGTTCTGTTTGCGCAAGTATAAACGGCATATTTTTAAACCGTATGTATAAAACGCTAGAAATTTACGTTGCAGGCGTTAAAGACGCGTCTAAAGCGGTTTATACGGCAAGGCAAGCGTGGACTAAAGTCGTTGGGGTACTAGGTCTGCTTGCGGGTATTTACGTAACGGGCTTAATTGCAAACTTTATTTTTAACAGGTTAGGCGCGGTTTTAACTCAACGCTTTTTGCGTGATATGAGAAATAAACTTTTTGCTAAAATGCAAACCTTACCTATTAAATATTTTGATAGAAACCATCACGGCGATATTATGAGTACCTACACTAACGACGTAGATGCGTTAAGGCAATTGATATCCCAAAGTATACCGCAACTTTGTTCTACTATAATAACGTTAGTAGTAGTTGCCGTGTCAATGCTATTTTTAAGCGTATCCTTTACGGTTGCGGTGGTTATAGGCGTTATAATTATTATTTTCGTAACTAAAGTTATCGGTGGAAATTCTGCCAAATTCTTTATGGCGCAACAACAAGCCGTTGGCGCTATGGAAGGCTACGTAGAAGAAATGATGCACGGACAAAAAGTCGTTAAGGTTTTCTGCCACGAAGAAGAATCTAAAAAGAAAATGGCGCAAATAAACGGACACTTATACGACGTTTCTTACAAGGCAAACGCATTTAGTAATATGCTAATGCCAATAATACACAATATAGGCAACGTTATGTACGTTTTAATTGCCTTTTTGGGTGGCGGACTTTTGATTTTTGCAAAAGAAAAAGCAATTAATATTAGTTTTGAGGCTCTATTTAATACGGGTAATATCGTTACCGTACTAGAGGCGAATATAGTTATATCTTTCCTTGGTATGAGTAGGCACTTTGCAAATACTTTAGGTCAAATTTCCGGTCAAATAAACTCGGTCGTTATGGGTATGGCGGGCGCTAGCAGAATATTTAACTTGCTAGACCAAGAAAGCGAAGACGACAACGGTTACGTAACCTTAGTAAACGCTTGCGAAGACGAAAATGGCAACGTAACCGAAAGTTGCGAAAGAACGGGCATTTGGGCTTGGAAACACCCTCACGGCGATGGAACGCTAACTTATACTAAACTAAAAGGTGATATCGTACTAGACGACGTAGACTTTGGTTACACCGAAGAAAAAATAGTACTTCATAACATAAGCCTATATGCAAACGCAGGTCAAAGGGTAGCGTTTGTTGGCTCTACCGGTGCAGGTAAAACAACTATTACTAACTTGATTAATAGATTTTACGACATTGCAGACGGCAAAATTAGATACGACGGCATAAACATTAATAAAATTAAAAAAGCCGACCTAAGAAGAAGTTTGGGTATCGTTTTGCAAGATACTAACTTGTTTACGGGTACGGTTATGGATAATATCCGTTACGGCAGACTAGACGCCACCGACGAAGAATGTATAGAAGCGGCAAAACTTGCTTCTGCTCACGACTTTATTACAAGACTGCCAGAAGGTTATAACACAATGCTTACTAGCGACGGGGCAAACCTATCTCAAGGACAACGCCAACTTATTTCTATTGCAAGGGCGGCAGTTGCCGATGCGCCCGTTATGATTTTAGACGAAGCAACTTCTTCTATCGATACCAGAACCGAAGCACTCGTTCAAAAGGGAACGGATAGCCTTATGAAAGGTAGAACGGTATTCGTTATCGCTCACAGACTTTCTACCGTTAAAAAAAGCGACGTTATTATGGTTTTAGAGCAAGGTAGAATTATAGAGCGTGGCACTCACGAACAGTTATTAGAGAAAAAGGGTAAGTATTATAGTTTATACACAGGCGCATTCGAACTAGAGTAAAACTTCCTATAAACTTCGCAATACTGCGTTACTGCTAATATCGCAAGACTTAAATGACCAAAAAGGTCTATTTAATCCTTTCGATTTAGCGAGCCTTGTCTTGCTCGTTTCTAGAAAGTTTTACCTTTCATTATTTAAGTAAAATAAAAACACTTACTTTTTATA
>JAGAUH010000127.1 GCA_017620875.1 Clostridia bacterium | reverse complement strand
TTCTATATTTAGGTTAGCAATATAAAACTCGTTTTCGTTTTGCGGATTTAAACTTAAATCTATCCACTCTCTATCTTTTACTTTTAGTATAGCACAACTTTTTATGGTGTAATAAATTGGCTCTACTATTTCTTCTAGATAAACCATATCGAACTTTAAAGTGTCTAAATTGAATATAAGTTTATATTTACCGCTCTTTTTAATATTGATTTGAATATCGTAACCGCTCTCTTTTTCTTCTTCGGCGTACTGCAAGTCTGCGCTATCCCCTAAACTAGCATACAAATCTTTATAGTCGTCCGTAACGATATAATAGTAGTCGTCTACGTAAAAATATAAATTGTCGTAAACTCTACAATTTCCGTCTAAGTAAAAATAATCCATTACCATAAACTCGCCGTTTACACTAATAACCAAAGAAAACCCCGGGGAAGTATAATAAACGGTTTCTTCTTGCACGACAAAATGCTCGGTGGTTATATTTTCCGGTACGACTTCTACAATATCCGCATTATAATCTGGTATAGTAGGCTCGGTATTGCTACCACTACAAGCATCTATACAAAACAAACTAAAAAGCATAATTATGCTAATTAATAAACTTATAGCCCTATTTTTCATAATATACTCCTAAATAAAAATTTTACCGCAACCAAAAAAATTTAGTTGCGGTTTTTGTTTAGTTATTATTTACCACAGCAGTTTTTGTATTTTTTACCACTACCGCAAGGGCAAGGATCGTTTCTACCCGGTAAACCACTCGTTTTTATGGTCTTTTTATCTTCTATAATTTCTACCTTATTTGGCGTATTATATTTTTTAGGTTGTTGTGGTTCGTTTTTTCTTAGTTCCATTTTTAACAAGAAGAATACGGTATCCGTCCTGATATTATCTATCATTTCGTCAAACATTTCCATACCTTCTCTCTTGTAGGCGTTTATAGGATCTTCGTTTGCGAAACTACGAAGCGAAATACCCCTTTTTAGCCTATCCATATTGTCGATATGGTCTATCCATCTACGGTCTACGTTGTTAAGTAATAAATCTCTTTCTATCGCAAAGAAGTCTATTCCTTCTTCTTCTCTATACCTAACGATTTTTTCTTCGTATTGCTCTATTGCAAGTTCTACAAGTTTGTCTTGAACGTACTCGGTATCCCACTTTTGAGCGTTATCTTCCGTTAAAAATTCTGTATCGATATTTAATACTCTTGCTTGTAAAGCCTTGTTTACTTTATCTAAATTCCACTTTGTAGGGTTTTTAGATAGGTCTGCGTTTTCTGCAAGAACGTTAATAGCGTAGTCTGGAATATATTTTAAAATTTGATCGTGTATGTTTTCACCGTTGATAACCTTGTTACGTTCTTTGTAAATTACCATACGTTGAGTGTTCATAACGTCGTCGTATTGAATAACGTTTTTTCTTATACCAAAGTTTTGACCTTCGATAGTGCGTTGAGCGTTTTCGATACTCCTAGAAAGCATTTTAGAAACTAGCGGTGTTTCGTCGTCTACTTTAAATACGGCGTACATTCTTTTCATACGTTCGCCACCGAAACGCTTTGCTAAATCGTCTTCTAGTGAGATATAAAATTGGCTCTTACCAGGATCGCCTTGTCTTCCTGCACGACCTCTTAATTGGTTATCTATACGCCTAGACTCGTGTCTTTCGGTACCGATAATGTATAATCCGCCAAGCGCTTTAACTTCTTCTTTTTCTACTTCGGTTACGGCCTGGTGTTTTGCTAGTAATTCGTTATACCTTTGTCTTAACTCTTTTATTTCGTCGTCTACGTCGGCAACGAAAGAAGATGCAAGTTCTATTTTTTCGCTTTCTATCCCTTCGTTTCTAAGTTCTTGTTTTGCAAGATATTCTGGGTTACCACCAAGTAAAATATCCGTACCACGACC
>JAGAUH010000126.1 GCA_017620875.1 Clostridia bacterium | reverse complement strand
TTATTTTATCTTTAAAATTTTACAACTTAAAAATTTAAGTATAAAAAAATATAAGTCAGGCAATAATTAAAGCATTATGTCTGACTTTTTTAATTTTTTAAATTTTAGTATTATCGTTTTTATTTTTGGCGTTATTAGTTGCGGGGTAGCAATCGTTTATAGTTTAGTAAAAACAAAAATAAGCAAAATTGTTTTTAACTATATTTGCATTATTCCTTGCATTAGTTTTACCATTTTACTAACCCTTGCCCTATTTTTAAAAAATCTATCGGTTTTACAATATATGCTAGGGCTACTTGGCGGAAATTTAACCTTTTTAACCTTGTTTATTTTTTACTTTTTCATCCCCAAAAAAATATATAAACAAGTAGATTTATCTTGCGGGGAGGAGTGGCTTAACCTATCTTATATACTAGGTCTAATAGAAAAGGTTTCTAGGTTCGATATCCCACTTTTAGAGCAAGAGTTTTTTAACGCTTTTAAGCAAAAAATCCACCGTATGACCACTTATAACTGCTACGAAGCGCCATCTTCTTTCGAACTAAGTAGATTTTACTTTTTATGCGAAAGATTAGGCGTAAAATAACCTACCAAGTAAAAAAGGTTGTAGCGGTGCCGATAATGGTATACGCAACGTAACAAACTAAACAAATTAGGTTTAATATAAAAAGCGGTTTGTTTTTAATTTTTAAACTAAAAACGCAAGCCGTTATACTTTTTTGTGGGCAAATTATTGCCATAAACATAGAAAATAAACCCGCTAAATGATATAGGGTAAAATCTCTTAAAATAGTAACGCTTAATAGGTAGCACAAAACTAAAAAAACAAATAACCCAAATAGCAAAAAACTAACTATGCTTATAATAATGGTTGCCTTTTTCATAAAATCCCCCAAAAAATAATAAGAAAAATAAAAATTAGGTTATAACAAAACAAAACGCCAATATTTGCAAACAAAAACGGCTTTTGCCTTGTTTTTGCGCTAAAACACAGCGACACAACGCCTACCACCAAACAAGAAAAATAGTTAAACTGTAAATAAGATAAAACTAAAAGCGTTTCTATATTTAGCATTTTAAAAACTAATACAAGCGTTAAATAAAATATAAAAAACCCAAAAAACGCAAAGTTTAAAATGCTAATAAACCTACTAAAATCTTTCATAATTATCCCCCTTATACTAACAAAAACAATTTAAAACTACTTTTGTCCCAAAAATTTGTAAAAATTTTTTCAACGTTTTTTATTGATACGTTTTTTACTAAAAACAACAAACCCCCGCACGGATTTCCGTGCGGGGGTTTTATTTGCCTATTTTCATTTTTATCCTACCCAAAAAAATTAATACCTACGTAATTCAACGTAGGTATCAAACCTTTGCAAGTTATTCGCGAAATATCTTCTAGTTTTAGACCTATGTAATTTAACATAGGTATCAAACTCAAAATGCAAAAAAAACTTTTGAGGTAAGTACATTTTAGCATATTTTTTTCCGCTGTCAATAGGCAAAAACTATTTTGTGCCCATTTGTAAGTTTAAAACTTTTTAACACTGCACTTGTCACTCTAAGGCGATAGCCGTAAGAGTCTTTTTTTGACATATAGGCTAGTTTTTATAAGATTTTCACGCAAATTAAAATTTGCTCAAAATGACAATATAATTATAAAAATTGCATTTTAATAAAAAAATTTACACTCATTTTATTCTTCCAAAACGACGTATTATATAAGTTATTTTAAAAGATTCTCACACTCGCATACTGCTGAAATTGGTACCAAAAATTGGACAAAAAAACAAAAAATTAAATGACAGTATTATTTAAAAATGTCAAACGGGTAATTCATAGTTTAAGTTGTAATAAATGGGTATAATTTTTTGTGAGTTAGGTTTTATTTTATTCAAAAAATTATAACTAAAAATAGCCGTTTTTAACACTTTTATCTAAACAAATTAATACTTTTTTAAACAAAAATCGACTTTTTTAGTGCTTTTTTTAATATAAATATTGATTTTATTTACTATAAATGTTATGATTAATATGTTAAAATAAAAAGCTTTGTCACAATTAGTGGTTGACGTTAAATAAACGTAAAAATACAAGAAAGGCTAAAAAACACCCGCAGTTAATAGTGGAATTATTAACAAGGGTTTTAATAACGCATTTCGCTAGTATTTTGAAGTTTATTTTTAGCCAATGGTTGAGACATAGCCAAAATAAAAAAAGGAGATTTTTATGAGTAAGTTTTCTAACTTTATTGGTTTTGACAAATCTAAATCAACGGTGAAAACAGAAATCGTAGCGGGTATAGTTACCTTTTTGGCTATGGCGTACATATTAACGCTTAACCCTATGTTGATGTTAAATTTGTTTGAACAACCAGATGGATATGGACATTTATATTCGTCGGTATTTATCGCTACTGCTTTAGGTGGATTTTTAGGAACTATGCTAATGGCTATTCTTGCAAAATTACCTTTGGCGCAAGCGCCAGGACTTGGCTTAAACTCTATGGTAGGCGGATTATTAGGTGGTAGTTTAATAGGATTTTCTCTTTCTTTTGGAAATTCTATGTTGCTAGTTTTAATTTCCGGTATCCTATTCTTATTTTTAAGCGTATTAAGGATTCGCGGAATTTCTATTAGAGAAATTATCTTTAGAGCAATACCAGAATCCGTAAGAAAAGCAATATCCGTTGGTATCGGTTTATTTATTGCAATAATCGGCTTAACTAACGCAGGTATAGTAGTTCCTGGAAATGGCACGATTGTCACAATGGTACCATTTTCTTCTTGGGATATGACGATTATAGGACCTGCGCTCGTTTGCGTAATCGGTTTTATAGTAATTGCAGTACTTTCTCATTTTAACGTAAAAGGCGCGGTTATTATTGGTATTATCGTAGCAACCTTATTTGGTATGATACCTGCAATTGGCGTTACCATATGGAGTGGCGAAACTTGGAAATTTTGGGAACACTTTAAAGGTTTCTTCTCTCTTAAATCTGCAGAGGGTGGCACTTTCTTAGCAGCCTTTACCGAAGGATTTAAGTTTGCAGACGGCGTACCGATTATGTCGCTAGTTATGGTAGTAATAACTTTCTGTATGGTAGATATGTTTGACACTATGGGAACTTGCGTTGGTTGTTGCTCTGCCGCAGGACTTTTAACCGAAGACGGACTTCCTGTAAACTATAATAAAATTATGATTGCAGACTCCGTTGCAACGGCTACCGGAGCATTATTAGGTACTTCTACCGTTACTACTTTCGTAGAATCGGGAGCAGGTATTTCTGCCGGCGGTAAAACCGGATTAACGGCGTTTACAACGGCTATTTTATTTGGTCTTTCTATTTTCTTATTGCCATTGTTTGCTTCTATCCCTGGCGCTGCCGCATCTTCGGCTTTGGTTTGGGTTGGTTGCTTAATGCTAAAAGGCGTTAAAGACGTTAAAGTAGATAGCGTTAAAGATTTTGTTCCTGCATTTTTAACTATTGCCATGATGCCTTTTGGATATTCTATTACAACCGGTATCGGCTTAGGAATTTTATCTTACGTGCTAATTGCAATTTGCGAATATCTTGTAGGTATAATAATTTACGCTTGTAGCAAAAAAGAAGACAAGGTTAAACCTGTTTGGGACGTACACTTTGTTCTACTAATAATTGCAGCGCTATTTATAGTATACTTTTTTGTTCCCGTTAAATTTTAGAATATAAGTTTATTTAACGATAAATTCTTAGCCCCTTTGCTTTTTTGGCAAAGGGGCTTTTATTATAGTCAAAAAATAAATTTTGTGAAAGTATAAAAAAATTTTAAAATATTGTTGACAAAAATTAGTACGCGTGCTAAAATTGAAATATAAACAATTAGTACGCGTACTAATTTTGTTTAAATAACCTTAAGCAACTATATTTATGACTAAGAGAAACACGACCAAACTAGAGATTATAAAAACCGCGTTAAAAATGTTTTTAACCAAAGGTTACAACAACACTTCGGCTAAGGAAATTTGCCAAAAACTAAACATTAGCAAGGGCAATTTAACGTATTATTTCCCTACTAAAGAGCATATATTAGCAGTATTAGTAGAACTATTATGTAATTTTCAGTGGAAGGTTATAGAAAAAGAAACCAACGAGGGTTTTAGTTCTTTACTAGCATACTGCCTAGAACTAACTGCAATGGCGGCAATTTGCGAAAAAAGTGAAATTGGTAAAGATTTTTATCTTTCTTCTTACACTAGTCCGCTAACGCTTAGCATAATTAGAGATAACGACGCAAAAAAAGCAAAACAAGTTTTTGGCGAATATTGTAAAACTTGGCAAGACGTAGATTTTAGAGAGGCGGAAATGCTCGTTTCCGGCATAGAATACGCCACTATGATACCAACGGAAAAATCTGCACCGCTTGATATTAGGATTGCCGGAGCGCTTAAAGCCATAATGCAAATATATAACGTTCCGCAAGAGTTAATAAAAACTAAAATAGAAAAAGTTTTAAAAATGGATTATTTAGCCATAGGGGAAATGGTTTTAAAAGATTTTA
>JAGAUH010000125.1 GCA_017620875.1 Clostridia bacterium | reverse complement strand
CGAGGCTTTAAACCCAGAAGTGTATAAACAATTCGAAATGCAAACGGGCTTACAAATTCTAGAAGGATTTGGTCAAACCGAAAGCACTATGATTATCGGTAACTTAGTTGGCGCGCCACATAAAATTGGCTCTATGGGTAAACCTACTCCTATTTACGACGTTAAACTTGTCGATAGCGAAGGTAAAGAAGTTGCCGATGGTGAAACGGGCGAAATCGTAGTAAACGTTTCTAACGGAGCACCTTGCGGATTGTTTACGGGATATTATAGAGACGAAGAAAAGACTAAAGAAGTTTGGTACGACGGATATTATCATACGGGCGATACCGCTTGGAGAGACGAAGATGGTTTCTTCTGGTACGTTGGTAGGGTAGACGACGTTATTAAATCTAGTGGTTACCGTATAGGACCTTTCGAGATAGAAAGCGTTATTATGGAACTTCCTTACGTATTAGAGTGTGGCGTATCTGCCGCTCCGGACGAAGTTAGGGGACAAGTAGTAAAGGCTAGTATCGTTTTAGTAAAGGGAAAAGAAGGTACGGAAGAACTTAAAAAAGAAATTCAAAACTACGTTAAGGCGCACACCGCTCCTTACAAATATCCAAGAATCGTTGTGTTTAGAGACGAACTTCCTAAAACGGTTAGTGGAAAAATTATGAGAAACAAATTATAATTATGGAATTTAAAAGAATTACTTTGCTATGTGGACACTATGGTAGCGGAAAAACAAACGTAGCGGTAAACATGGCGTTTCGACTGAGACAACAATATGACAAAGTGGCAATTGCCGACCTAGATATCGTAAACCCTTATTTTAGGAGTAAAGATAGCGAGCAAGAATTTAAAGATGCAGATATAAAACTAATATGTTCTGCTTATGCAAATAGCAACGTAGATATACCTGCGCTTCCACAAGAAATGTACGCTATCGTAGACGATACTTCTTTAATGAGTATTATAGACGTTGGTGGAGACGATAGGGGCGCTTTGGCACTTGGCAGATTATCGCCTAAAATATTAGAAGAAAACAATTACGAAATGTATATGGTTATAAATTGTTTTAGACCGCTTACTAGAGACGTAGAATCTACTCTAGAAGTTATGCAAGAAATAGAAACTGCGGGTAAAATAAAGTTTACGGGACTAATAAACAATTCTAATCTAGGGGATATAACTTCCGCGCAGGACGTATTAACTTCTAACGAATATGCTTTGGCGGTAGAAAAAGCAAGCGGAGTTAAATTAAAATTAACAACCGTTAAACAAGAACTATATAACGAGTTGGTTGGTAAAATAGATAATCTTTTTCCACTAACTTTGCAAAAGAAATTAATATAGAAAAAAGCGTTTTGCTTTAACTTAAAGGAGAAAAACTATGGCAAAATTAACTTTTAACACCGACAACTGTAAAGGTTGCGGATTGTGTGTAGATGCTTGTCCAAAGCAAGTTTTAGCGCTTGCTAAAGATAAGATAAACAAAAAAGGACACCACCCGGTTGAGGCGGTAAATCCAGAATCGTGTATTGCTTGTGCATTTTGTGCAACAATGTGCCCAGATTGTATTATAAAGGTAGAAAGGTGATCGTTATGGCAGATAAAGTTTTAATGAAAGGTAACGAAGCAATTGCAGAAGCAGCAATAAGCGCAGGTTGTAGGCACTATTTTGGTTATCCTATAACCCCACAAACGGAAATCGCCGCATATTTAGCAAAGAAAATGCCTAAAATCGGCGGAACGTTTTTACAAGCAGAATCAGAAGTGGCCGCTATTAATATGGTATACGGAGTTGCTGCGGCAGGTTTAAGAGTTATGACTTCTTCTTCTAGCCCAGGAATTTCTTTAAAGGCAGAGGGATTGTCTTATATGGCAGGTTCAGATTTACCTTGTTTAGTTGTAAACGTACAAAGGGGTGGTCCAGGACTAGGTGGTATTCAACCAAGCCAATCAGACTATTTCCAAGCAACTAGGGGTGGCGGACATGGCGACTATCATATGATTATTTTAGCGCCTGCTTCCGTTCAAGAAATGGCAGAACTAACCGTAAAAGGTTTTGAACTAGCAGATAAATATCGTATGACAGCAATGATTTTGGCAGATGGAACTATGGGACAAATGATGGAGCCAGTATCATTAGATTTCAAACAATCTGCTCCAGTAGAAAAACCATGGGCTACAACGGGTACTAAAATGCAAAGAAAGCACAATATTGTAAACTCTCTTTCTCTAGTACCTGAAGAATTAGAAAAACTAAACTTTGCTAGATACGAAAAATACGAACAAATTAAGCAAAACGAATGCATGTACGAAGAATACTTAATGGAAGATGCAGAAATTGCTATTTGCGCTTTTGGTATTGCTGCAAGAGTAAGTAAAAACGCTATTGACGAAGCGAGAAAACTTGGTAT
>JAGAUH010000124.1 GCA_017620875.1 Clostridia bacterium | reverse complement strand
TTTCTCATAAGGACTTTGCCATGATTTATGGCGTTCCTAATGTTAACATTAATGCGCTGTGATATTTCGGTATAACCATTTGATTCTACCACCGGGATAAGCTGCCCTAATGTGTTTTGTGTTGTGTAATCTTTGCCAACTCCCTGACCTGTAATTATTGCTATTAATCTTAAAAAGTTTGCCAAACAGCTCTCTAAGATGGTTGCGTATGTCGGCAATCGATAAAGTCTTGTTTTTATTTCTTGCTCAATATTAAAACCGCTTATATCCAATATGGTATCGCATAATTGGCAGTAGGCATTGTATCCCATCAAGAAATAATTATATGTATCCGTCTCTATTTTCAGCTCGTTGGGGTGATCTAGAAAAAGTTTTTCGAGCAATGATATGGTTTGAGTGTAAACATCTTTATTCCAAAATATACAAGGGCGTGTGTTCATCATTCTATAAAAAACATACGCATATTCTATATCCAATTTTACGATGGAAGGGGATATGTTTTGCTGAACATCATTAAGAAGTTTGGAAGCATCATAGTGTTCGTAATACTTGTATTCGCAATATGGCTTTAATAAATCCATAGGTGATCTCCTTTCAAAAGTTCTCCTTAATTATATCATAATTTTTATCTTTATTCAATCGGTTTGCGGCATATAGAAAAAATCCATCACAGATTCTCGTCCATGATGGATTTTTCTTCGTCCTACTCGGTTAGCGTGATTTCTTCGTTAAGAACATTACGCTAAATCCGTGGGATTTTTTTATCGTTAGGGAAAAGGCAAGAAATTGTAAAAACTAAACTTTTACAATTTCTTTACGAAATATTAAAAAAATCTTAAAAAACTTTTGCTATTATATTAGTAGAGAATACAAAAGGAGATTTTTTATGGAATGGGCTTTAAGTATTTTAGGGCTAATAGGAGGGGTTAGCGTATTTTTATTTGGTATGAATATTATGGGCGAAAGTCTAGAGCGTAGGGCAGGTACTGCTTTAAAATCTTTACTAGGTAAACTTACGGGTAACAAGTTTTTAGGATTTTTAACGGGTATGATAGTTACTTGCGTTATACAAAGTAGTTCGGCAACGACCGTTATGGTAGTAGGCTTTGTAAACTCTGGACTTATGGGCTTGCCACAAGCAATATCGGTTATAATGGGTAGCAACATAGGTACTACTATTACTTCATGGATATTATCTACCAACGCAATTGGTGGAACGGGATTTTTAGAGTTTTTAAAACCGGACGCTTGGATGCCTATTCTTGCGCTTATCGGAATAGTGCTAAGTATGTTTTTAAAGGGTGATAAAAACAAAGATACGGGAAATATTTTGCTTGGTTTTTCCGTTTTAATGACGGGTATGTCAGTTATGTGTGGGGCAGTTTCCGCATTGACCGAAAAACCTGCGTTTGTAAATATGTTTTCTAGGTTCCAAAATCCGTTTTTATGTACGGGTGTCGGCGCAGTAATAACGGGTATAGTACAATCTAGTTCTGCCAGCGTAGGAATTTTACAAAGTTTGGCAGGTGAAGGGCTAGTAAATTACCACATGGCAATACCTATAATTATGGGGCAAAACATTGGTACTTGCGTTACCGCAATGATAGCAAGCGTCGGCACAAATAAAAACGCTAAGCGAACGGCTTTTGTACACTTATTGTTTAATATTATAGGTACCGTTATTTGTTTAACTGCGTTTTGTATAGTTAAGTGGGGATTTAGCCCTAGCATATTAAACGAATATCCAAACGAAGTAGGCATTGCAACTTGCCACTCTGCGTTTAATATAATAACGACTATTATATTATTTCCTTGCTCTGGGTTGCTAGCAAAATTTGCTTGTTTTGTTATTAGGGATAAAAACGAAGTTAAAGAAGATGATAACGTGCTTTTAGACGAAAAACTAATTACCGTTCCTGCAATCGCTTTAGAAAGGAGCAAAGTGCTTGCCGTAGAACTTGGTGAAGTTGCAATAGGCGCTATTAAAAAGGGTTTAACTTTGCTAGAAAAATACGATTTAGAACTAGCAAAACAAATTAAAAAAGACGAAAACACTACCGATATGTACGAAGATATTTTGGGTAAATATTTAGTTAAACTATCTAGTACGCAAATCGGCGAAGAACACAGTTTAGAAGTAACTAAACTACTAAAAGCCATAAACGACTTCGAGCGTATTGGCGACCACGCAATTAACGTTTTAGAAGCCGCAGAAGAATTAAAGGCAAAAGATTTATCTTTTAGCGATAGTGCAAAACAAGAACTAGCAGTTTTATCTAAGGCGTTAAATAAAATATTAGATTTAACTTTGCAAGCGTTTACCAATAACGATTTAGCCTTGGCGGAAAATATAGAACCGTTAGAAGAAGTTATAGATAATTTAAAAGAACAAATGAGAGCAAGGCACGTTATCCGTATGCAACAAAGTAAATGCACCATAGAACTTGGCTTTATTTGGGTAGATTTATTAACGAGTTTAGAGCGTGTTTCCGACCATTGTAGCAATATTGCAATAGGAGTTATAGACACTTTAAGAAATAGGGTAAACTCTCACGAATTTACTCATACCGTAAAACTAGAAGAACGCTTTAAAGAAAAATACGCTGAATATTCTAGCGGGTTTAAAATTGTAGGAACTATAGACTAAGGATATAAAATTATGCAAAAACCGACCTATAAGTCGGTTTTTTTGCTTTTTATCTTGAAATTATAAAATGGTTTTGATATAATATATTTGTTAATATAAGGAGTAAACTATGTTAAAAGACGTTTTTGATACCATTTTAGAACTAGAAACTAAACTAAAAGAAGATCCCGAAGAATTTAAAAAGGCAATGATAAATATCGGAGTAAATTTAGGCACGGCTTTTTTATATGAAGTGGTTACCGAATATTTGCCAAAACTAAAAGAAAAAATGGCTCAAAATAAAGAAGCCAAGGCTCAAGAAAAGCAAGAAGTTATTTTAGAGTACGAAACTATCTTGCAAGATTTAAAATATAAAAACCAAAACGACTTGTCTTTATCGGCAGAAGAATACGAGCAAAATTTAGAAAAAATTGCCACGCTAGAAAAAAAGATAAAATCTTTAAAGGGTAACAATGGTGGGGCAAAGGTTGCCGGCACGGTAGCCCTAGCGCTTGGTACGGGCGGAATAAGTTTAGTTGCCGTAGCCCTAGCCAAAAAATTTAAAAAAGATAAAAAAATAAAGGAAGATAAATAAAACAAAAATTTTAGTTATAATACAAATTAAAACCCCTACTACTCGCGTAGTAGGGGTTTTAAACACTAAATATCTCAATTGGTATTGAGTATTATCTTACTTTTTAAAATATCTATTTAATAATTCTAAAAATGCTTTTCCGTGACGAGCCTCGTCTCTAGCCATTTCGTGTACGGTATCGTGGATAGCATCTAGGTTAAGTTCTTTTGCAAGTTTTGCAATTTCGAACTTGCCTGCGGTTGCTCCGTTTTCTGCATCAACTCTTAACTCTAAGTTCTTTTTAGTAGAGTCGGTTACAACTTCGCCAAGGAGTTCTGCAAATTTAGCAGCGTGTTCTGCTTCTTCCCAAGCGGCTTTTTCGTAATACATACCAACTTCTGGATAGCCTTCTCTGTGGGCAACTCTTGCCATTGCAAGATACATACCAACTTCGCAACACTCACCTTGGAAGTGTTCTCTAAGACCTTGTAAAATTCTTTCGTCTGCGCCTTTTGCAACGCCTAAAACGTGCTCTGCAGCCCAAGTCATATCGCCAGATTGTTCTTTAAACTTTTCTGCTGGAACTTTACAAACAGGGCATTTTTCTGGAGCGGAATCTCCTTCGTGAACGTAACCACAAACACTACATACAAATTTTTTCATATTTTTATCTCCTAAAATTAAAATTTTTATTTTTTTATTTGTTTTGGCAATCGGAACAAATTCCGACAATTTTAAAGTCAACCCCAAGTGGAGTAAATCCGTTTAAGTTTTTGTTTAAACTACTAGAGCATTTACTAAAAGTGTTATCAAAGCAAATATCCCTTATTTTGCCACACTTTATACAATATGCGTGTGGGTGGTCAAAATTGTTTTTATCAAAATAAACGCAATTTTCTTCTCGGTTTATTTGCATTACTTGTCCCTTTTGGCATAGCCTATTTAAAACTCTATAAACCGTGGCTCTGCCAATAGTGGGGTATAACTCTTGCACTTTTTTATAAACTTCTTGAGCGGACGGATGGTTTAAACTTAAAAACACTTGCTCTACAAGTTTTTGTTGTTGAGTGTTTCTCGTAACCATTTGCCTACTCCTTATTGATACTTTGTATCATTAGTATAAATTATTTTTTTCGTTTTGTCAACGGTTTTTTCAAAAAAAATTAAAAAAATTTATAACGGAAATCATTTTTATACATAATATATATATGAAAAGGGTATTGTGCTTTATTTTGCTATTAAATATTATGCTATTTATTCCTAAAACCAACTCTGTTTTAGCGCAAGAATATCATTTAAAAATAGTAACCGAAACTTCCGAATACGTGTTTTACTATCCGGAAATTTATTTAAAAAATAATAGATACTATTTAAAAGATAAGCAAAATAAAATTGATAAAATAGTAAAAGATAGCGTGGTTTTGCCAACTAATGCAAATATAAAAGCAAATAACCCAAAAGATATCGTAGTTACAAAAGAGCATAAGGGCAAAATGGTTTGGGGCAGTTTTTTATCCACGCAAATAGACACCGCTTTAAAAAGGGGATTTACCAAAATAAACGCCGTTTATAAAGATATTTATCCCGAAATAGATTCCGCCTATATAAATAGGTGTTTAAATTTAAAAAGCGTTTTTACAACCTATTTTTACGCTAGCACTCAAGAGCGAAAGCAAAATATAAAACTAGCGGTTAGCAAGATAAACGGGACTATACTTCTTAGCGGGCAAGAGTTTTCTTTTAATAATATAGTTGGCAAACGTACGGTAGAAAACGGCTTTAAAAACGCCAAAGTAATTTTAGACGGGCAGTTTGTAGAAGGTGTTGGCGGTGGGGTTTGCCAAGTTAGTACTACGCTATATAACGCGTGCCTACTTGCAGGACTTAGCGTGCAAGAATATCACCCGCATAGCCTAGCGGTGTCTTACGTAGAAAAGAGTTTTGATGCTATGGTAACCGA
>JAGAUH010000123.1 GCA_017620875.1 Clostridia bacterium | reverse complement strand
GTCTGGGTTTTCTGTAATAAGTTTAATATCAAGCATGTCGTTTCTCCTAGATATTTTCTTTTTAATATAATAAGTATATCCTTTTTTTACAAAATTTGCAATTTATTTAATTATTATTTTTTAGATTAGTTTATAAAATATTGCAAAAATATAAAGTTTGTGCTAAAATATATGCGATAAAATATAATCAATAAGTATAATATATATTATTTAAGGAGCAAATATGAAGTTTTATAACACTCTAACAGGTAAAAAAGAAGATTTTAAACCAATGGATAACAGCAACACCGTTAGAATGTATTCTTGTGGACTAACCGTTTACAACTATGCTCATATAGGAAACTTAAGGACCTATATTTTTATGGATATACTTCGTAGGGCGTTAAAGTATAACGGGTACGACATTAAAGGCGTTATGAACATAACCGACGTTGGACATTTAGTTTCCGACGGGGACGACGGCGAAGATAAAATGGAAAAAACTGCAAGGGCACAAAATAAAGATCCTTACGCTATTGCAGAGTATTATACAAAAGCCTTTTTAGAAGACTTTAAAAGGTTGAACATAGGTTTACCAGAAATTATTTGTAAGGCTACCGACCACATACAAGAAATGGAAGATTTTGTAACCGAACTAATAAACAAAGGTTACGGATACGAAACTAGCGACGGAATATATTACGATATTTCTAAATTTAGCAAATACGGTATTTTATCTGGAGCAAAAATTGACGATAGAAAAAGTGGTGCTAGGGTAGAAGTTAATACCGAAAAAAGAAATCCTTACGATTTTGCTATTTGGAAAAAAGCGCCAAAGGAACACCTTATGCAATGGGAAAGCCCTTGGGGTATGGGATACCCTGGTTGGCATATAGAGTGCTCTGCTATGAGTGAAAAATATCTTGGGGAAGAATTTGATATCCACACGGGTGGAGTTGACCATATTCCTATCCACCACGAAAACGAAATTGCCCAAAGTTACGGCAAAAGCGGTAAAATTCATGCAAAGTTTTGGATGCACGGCGAGTTTATGCTTGTAGACGGTGGAAAAATGAGCAAGAGTTTAGGCAACGATTATAGGGTTACGGAACTTGCGGAAAAAGGCTATTCGCCAATGGTATTTAGGTTTTTCTGTTTAAACGCTCATTATCGTAAAAAGTTAAACTTTACTTTTGAGGCGTTAGACGGAGCAAAGAGTGGATACGAAAGACTAATTGCGGGCTTGTTAAAGCATAAAGACGGCGAAAATACTACCGACGCTAAACTTTTAAGCGAATACGAAAAAGAATTTTTCGATGCGATAAGCGACGACTTAAATATACCTGCAGGGCTTGGAGTATTATTTAGTATGCTAAAAAATCCTGCAAGCAAAGATATATATAACTTAGCCTTAAAGTTCGATAGCGTTTTAGGTTTAAAACTAGACGAAGTTAAGCAAGAAGAACAACAAGAAAGCGATATTCCACAAGAAGTTATTGCTTTGGCAGAAGAAATGCAACAAGCAAGAAAAGAAAAAAATTGGGCGGTTGCGGATAGCGCTAGGGCAAAATTAACCGAAATGGGATATATCGTAAAAAATACACCAAGCGGTTACGAATTAACTAAAAAATAAGAGGACGACATGAAAAAAATTACGAGTGAAGTTTTAAGAGAAAAATATTTAAAGTTTTTTGAGAGTAAAGGGCACGCTATAATAGATAGTGCTAGTTTAATACCAGAAAACGATCCGTCGGTACTATTTACAACTGCGGGTATGCACCCACTAGTACCTTATTTACTAGGCGAAAAGCACCCTGCGGGTAAAAGATTAACCGACTGCCAAAAGTGCGTTAGAACGGGCGATATAGAAGAAGTTGGAGATGCTAGCCACTGTACTTTCTTCGAAATGTTAGGTAACTGGAGTTTAGGCGATTATTTTAAAGAAGAAGCAATTTCTTGGTCTTACGAATTTTTAACTAGCGAAGAATATTTAGGTATACCAAAAGACAAATTAGCCGTAACGGTTTTTGCCGGCGACGAAGATGCGGGTAGAGATAACGTATCTGCTAAAATTTGGGAACAATGCGGAATACCAAAAGATAGAATTTATTATTTACCTAAAAAGAACAACTGGTGGATTGCAGGTAAAACCGGACCTTGCGGACCTGATACCGAAATGTTTATAGATAGGGGATTTGCTCCTTGTTCGCCTACTTGTTCACCTGCTTGCGATTGCGGAAAATATTTAGAAATTTGGAACGACGTATTTATGGAGTTTTACCGCGACGAAGACGGTAAATATAGTAAACTTGCGCAAAGAAACGTTGATACCGG
>JAGAUH010000122.1 GCA_017620875.1 Clostridia bacterium | reverse complement strand
GGAGATGCGCCTGCCAATGAACACAGTGTGAATGCCTGCCCCTATCCATAGCAATAAAAACTAAAGTTAAAAAATTAAAAATGCGGATATAGTCCGCATTTTTTTATCAAGGAAACTTTATATGAAAGATATTTTTTTAACAATTATACCCTTAGCAATTGCCTTTAGTGCAGATGCTTTTGCCGTTAGTATTTGTAAGGGCTTGTGCGTGCAAAAAGTAAAGGTAAAGCACTCTTTAATAGTCGGGCTTTGGTTTGGACTTTTTCAAGCGATAATGCCGATAATAGGGTATTTTTTAGCCTTTTCTTTTATTAAATATATAGAGGCTTTCGACCATTGGATAGTGCTTATTTTACTTTGTTTAATAGGCGCTAATATGATAAGAGAAAGTTTTAAAAAAGAAGACGAAGAAGAATGTAATATTTCTTTTGGAATAAAAAGTATGTTGCCTTTAGCAATTGCAACTAGTATAGACGCCCTAGCAGGCGGGGTGGCAATTTCCGTTGACGGAATAAACCTTTGGATAGCAATTACCTTTATCGGAACAATTACTTTTGGGCTTAGTGCGTTAGGCGTTGTAATAGGTAATAAATTTGGCAAAAAATACAAATCTAAAGCGGAACTTGCCGGCGGAATAATACTTATTTTGTTAGGTATAAAAATAGTTATAGAACACTTATTTTTTTAAACCTTTATTTAATAAATATAACCTAAAAATAGGGCTATATATCAATAAAACAAAAAAATGCGTTAAGGAAAACCCTTAACGCATAATTTATTTTTAACAATTTAACCTCTAATAAGTTTTTTTATAAAGGTATTAAAGAAATAATATAACAAATTAAAAAAGAAAGAACTACAGTTATAAACCATATAACTAAACTATGTATCATATTGTTTACTAATAATTGCTTAAATATAAACACGTTAAGAATTTCCTTAATTAAATCGTGTATTAAATAAACGCCAAAAGTTAAACTAGACAGTTTTAATATAAGGTTTTGTAAAAATTGGTTTAACTTAATTTTCTTAAATAAATAAAAGAAAAAAGCAAAAACAAAAGTAGAGTAACAAAAATTAAAAATCATTAAGTTATTAAATAAACCTATCGATTTTCCTTTTTTAAATATTAATTCTGTTCCTAATATCATAATTAGCATTGAAATAAAACCAATTGCATACATTATATATCTAAAACACTTTTTAATTTCTAAATTAACAATTATCCATCCTAAAATATAATATGTGATATATCCAAAGAATCCATTTATATAAAAAGAATCAATAAAAGCATAAAAAGTGCCGTCTAAACTAGTTGGTAAAACTTTATTTAAGCAAATATCTATTATTCTAGGCAAAAACTGAAAAATAATTGCAAGAAAAACAAAGTATAATAAATATTTCATATTTTCTTTTTTTACAAAAAGTCTTAGTATGGGGGTAATTAAATATAATCCTAGTAAAAGGTACATATACCAAAAATGATAATTGCCTAAAACAATACCTTTAACAACAGAAGACAGCGCTATTTTTTGATTGTCTTTTATAGGTATTAAAATATGGTAAAAACCTGCATAAATAACGTTCCAAATTAATAGCATTATTCCCCCAAAAAAAATTTTTTTAAACGTGTCTTTAGTAGTTAACGTTTTCTTTTCGTCTAACATTAATGCGCCGGAAATCATTAAAAATACCGGAACGGCAAATCTAGAAAGAGAATCAAATATTACCCCGTCAGAAAATGAGACGTCGGTAGCGATAGCGCTATGTGACATAACAACGGCAAGGGCGGCAATAATTCGTAAAAAATCAAAAGCGATAATACGCTCTTTCTTTTTAGGTTCGGTATTTACTTGTTCAGTAATTAAATTTTCTTGTGTAATTGCGTGTTCCATAAAATTCCTTTTACCATTTAATAGGTTCTAAATTGTTTTTTATTAAAAATTCGTTACATTTTTTAAAGTGGTTGTTGCCAAAAAATCCTGCGTAGGCAGATAGGGGACTAGGGTGAGCAGATTCTAATACCAAATGGTTTTTATTTGTTATTAATTTTTTCTTGCTCCTTGCATTGCCACCCCAAAGAAGATATACGATAGGGTTAGGGCTATTGTTTAAAATTTTAATAACTTCGTCGGTAAAGGTTTGCCAACCGCAATTACTATGAGAGTTTGCTTGGTTTTTCCTTACCGATAAAGAAGTGTTAAGTAGTAAAACGCCTTGCTCTGCCCAATCGGTTAAATCCCCGTTTGTTCTAACGGGCGTGTTAAACTCGTTAGATATTTCTTTAAATATGTTTTTTAAAGACGGTGGAAAAGGTGATATTTTTACCGAAAAGCATAATCCGTGGGCTTGCCCAGGGTTGTGGTAAGGGTCTTGACCAAGTATTACCACCTTAACTTTATTAAAAGGCGTAAATTTAAAGCAATTAAATAAATCGCTCATAGGCGGGTACACGGTTTGGGTAAAATATTCCTTTTTTAAAAACTCTCTTATACCCAAATATAACTCGCTATCAAACAAATTTTTTAATTTTTCGTCCCAATCGTTATTTAACTTAACCATACCAAATAGTATAGTATAAAAAAAATATTTTGTCAAATTTTAAATTTTTTTACTTTAGTAAAGATATAAAAAAATAAAATAATTTTAAAAAAGCCTATCCAATTGACAAAAAAAGTGCTATACTATATATTGCAGAATTTCTTGCGACATAATATATATAACGAAAAAGGGGATAACCATGTTTGCTAAAGGAATAAGTTTTGCCTTAAACGGACTAGACGGAATACAGGTAGAAGTAGAAGTTGATATACATAACGGACTTCCTAAGTTTGATATAGTAGGTTTGCCAGACGCCGCCGTAAAAGAAAGTAAAGAGCGCGTTAGGTCGGCAATAAAAAATAGTGGGTTTATTTTTCCTAACAAGGCAATTACCGTAAACCTTGCTCCTGCCGATTTAAAAAAGGAAGGCGCTTATTTCGATTTGGTTATTGCATTAAGTATCCTTAGAGCCGAAATAGAAGACCTTAAATTTGCAGAAGACTACGTTATTATTGGCGAATTAGGACTAGACGGACTTATTAGACCGCTAGACGGCATTATGTCTATTATGATTTCCGCCGTAAAAGGGGGAAAAACCAAATTTATTATCCCAAAAGAAAACGCGCAAGAAGCATCTTACATACAAGGCGCGGAAACTATCGCGGTAGAAAACCTTGCCGAGGTAGTAAGGATATTTAAAGGCGAGCAAGAAATAAAATATATAGAAAGCAACGTAGATAAGGTTTTTTCAGAGCAAGAAAAATTTGAGTATGACCTTTGCTACGTAAAAGGACAATATAAAGCAAAAAGGGCGTTAGAAATTGCCGTTAGTGGCGGACACAATTTGCTTATGGTAGGCTCACCCGGTTCGGGTAAAACTATGTTAGCAAAGTGCATACCTTCTATTATGCCAAAAATGACTATGGAAGAAGCCCTAGAAACAACCGAAATACACTCGGTAGCGGGCAAACTTTCTAGAGAAAAGGGGATAGTTGCAACTAGACCTTTTATGACACCTCACCACACCGCAACCATAATAGCGTTGGCAGGTGGCGGACAAGATGCTAAACCCGGTATAATATCTTTAGCGCATAACGGCGTGTTATATATGGACGAAATGGCAGAGTATCCACGCAACGTTTTAGAGTGTTTGCGTCAACCGTTAGAAGATAGGCAAATTAGCGTTGCAAGGGCAAAACTATACGCAACCTATCCCGCAAGTTTTATGCTTTGCGGAAGTATGAACCCTTGCCCTTGTGGAAATTTAGGCACTAAAGGGGCAATTTGTAATTGTAGCACTTCTAGTATAATAAAATATCGTTCTAAATTGTCCGCTCCGTTACTTGACAGAATAGATATACAACTAGATATCGAAGGCGTTAAGTACGAAGATTTATCTAGTGATAAACTAGAAGAAAAATCCGAACTCGTAAGAAAGAGAGTAAATAGAGTAAGGACTTTGCAACAAGAAAGGTTTGAAGGGGATAAAATAACAACCAACGCTCAAATGAGCGAAGTACACATAAAAAAATATTGTAAACTGTCTAAAGAGTGCGACGAAGTTTTAAAGGCTTATTACGAAAAAAATAATTTAACTGCAAGGGCAAGAAACCGTATTTTAAAGGTTGCTCGTACCATTGCCGATATGGAGTTTAGCGAAGATATTTTGCCAAAGCACCTAATAGAAGCGTGCAGTTATCGTAGCAAAGGAACTAATGAAAGAAAATATTGATACTTTAGCCCTAATATTATTAGACAGTTTAGCATTTTTAAGTTATAATCAAAAGAGAGAAATTTTAAAAAACGCAAATAATATAAGCGATATTTTAGATAAAGAGTTTTTACTCAGTTTACCAAATATTGATAAAATAGACAGGGTAATAGAATTTTTAACGAGAGAAAATCTACAAAAAGTAGAGCAAGAAATATCTAAATATACCGTAATTACTTATTTAGACGAAAACTATCCGGACGCGTTTTGGCAGTTAGAAGATTATCCGCTTTGCCTATATTGTCTAGGGGATACCACTTTACTGCAAAGCCAAGATAGTTTGTCGGTAGTAGGTAGCAGAAAAACCTTGCCACAAGTGTTAAAATTCGTTTCTTTACTAGTTAAACAAGTGGCGCAAAATAGGGTTATTATTTGTGGCAATACCGAAGGGGTAGAGCAAGAAATACTTTCTTCTACAATGGGGCAAAACACCATTTGTTTTTTAGGTGGCGGAATAGAAAAGTCTTTTAACAATAAAGAACTTTTTACCATTGCCCAAAACGGATTGATAATTACCGAATATTATCCGACGCACTTGCAAAAAGGCTATCAGTTTATAGATAGAAATAGGCTTATTGCCGTGCTTTGTCAAGAAATGCTTTTAATTAGCGGTTCGGAAAAAAGCGGGGTTAGATACACGGTAGAGTTTGCAAAGCAAAATTATAAAACCTTATACGCTTTACCTTATACCATTGGCGAGCCTAGTGGAGAACTTTGCAACGAAGAAATAAAAAACGGCGCGATATTAGTAAACAAATTGCAAGATTTGGTTAAAGTGGAAAATAGTAGACCTAGTTTAACCGAGCAAGAAAAAATAGTTTTATCACTAATAGAACAAGGCACCACGCAAGAAGATTTTATAATAGAGCAAAGCAATCTTTCAGTACAAGAAGTTTTGCAAATATTAGTAACCTTAGAGATAAAGGATTATATTATAAAAAGCGGAGCAACGACTTACGCTTTAACAAAATTTTAAAAAGAGAGGCAACATGGAATTAGTTATAGTAGAATCACCATCAAAGGCAAAGACAATCGAAAAATATTTAGGTGGAAGTTATAGGGTGAGCGCAAGTGGCGGTCACATAAGAGACTTGCCGGAAAAAAGATTAGGCGTTGATATAGATAACAATTACGAGCCTAATTACACTATTTCTGCCGACAAAAAAACCACCATTAAAAAATTAAAAGATATGTCGGACAAAGCCGAAAAAATATATCTCGCAACCGACCCGGATAGAGAAGGGGAAGCCATTAGTTGGCACTTGCAAGAAGTTTTAGGCATAAAAAACAAGGCGGTAAGGATAGAGTTTAACGAAATTTCTGCCCCTGCCATAAAAAAGGCAATAGCAAATCCTAGAGATATAAACTATAACTTGGTAGATTCTCAACAAGCCCGTAGGGTTATGGATAGGCTAGTTGGTTATAAACTAAGTCCGTTTTTATGCAAAAAAATAAAAGACGGATTATCGGCTGGTAGAGTTCAGTCCGTAACGCTAAAACTAGTTGTCGATAGAGAAAGAGAAATCGAAGCCTTTATTCCGCAAGAATATTGGACGGTTTCGGCTTTATATAAAGGCGAAAAGGTAGATTTTAAAGGACTTTTAACGGATAAAAACGGCAAAAAGTTTAAGCCTAGCAATAAGGAAGAATCAGACGAAGTTTTAAACGTTTTAAAAACCAATCCGCATATCGTAAAAGAAGTTAAGCGTACCGTACAAAGCGTACACGCGTTGCCACCTTTTACAACTTCTACTTTGCAACAAGATGCAACTAGTAAACTAAATTTAACTTCGCCTCAAGTTATGTAACTAGCGCAACACCTTTACGAAGGTCTGGAAACCGACGAAGGTCATTTAGCGTTGGTAACTTATATAAGAACCGACTCTACAAGGGTTTCGGTAGACGCACAAAACAAAGCGCTTGCTTATATAGAAGCCACTTACGGAAAAGATTACGTTCCTGCAAAGCCTAACTTTTATAAAAGCAAAAAATCCGCACAAGACGCGCACGAGGCTATTAGACCAATAGATATAAATCGTACGCCGGATAAAGTTAAAAAATTATTAGATGCAAAGCACTATAAACTATACAAACTAATTTACGATAGGTTCGTAGCGTCTCAAATGGCAGATGCTAAATACGACAACGTTGTCGTTAATATCGAAAGTGGCGAATACGGTTTAAGGGCTAGCGGAAAAGTGCCTATGTTTGCAGGCTATACTGTAGTTTACGGCAACACCGTTTCGGAAGAAGAAGATAGCAAAATTTTACCAGACTGTAAAGAAGGGGATAGTTTAACTTTAAAGGATATTTTATCCGAGCAAAAGTTTACTAAACCACCCGTTAGATATACCGATAGTACTCTAGTAAAAACTATGGAAGATAAAGGTATTGGTAGACCTAGTACCTACGCGTCTATTTTAGGCGTGTTATCGGGTAGAAAATACGTTAAAAAAGAAGGTAAAAATATCGTTCCTAACGAAATTGCTTACCAAATGACGGATATTTTAGTTAAGTTTTTCCCAGAGATTATGGATATTGGCTTTACCGCTAGTATGGAAGACAAACTAGACGATATAGAAAACGGCGGAAAAGATTGGAAAATGCTTATAGGCGAGTTTTATCCACCGTTTGCCACTCAATTAATAAAGGCTAGTAGAGACGGCGACGAACTAACCGATATCCCTTGCGAAAAATGTGGACAATTTATGGTTAGAAGAACGGGTAAATTTGGTAAATATCTTGCTTGTTCTAACTATCCTAGTTGCTCTAATATGCGTAGCGAAAACATAGTTTTAAGTCAAGAAAAATGTGAAAAATGCGGTGCGTTTATGGCAATAAAAAATGGTAAGTACGGGGAATTTTTGGCTTGTTCTAACTATCCAAAATGCTCTAATATCCGTTCTACCAACGAAGAAAAGAGCGACCAAAAATGCGAAAAATGCGGAGAGTTTTTACTGCTTAAAAACGGAAAGTTTGGCAAGTATTTATCTTGTAGCAAATGTAAAACTACTAAGAGTTTGGTAGAAGTGCAATTAGTGGGCGTTTGTCCAATTTGTAAAAAGCCTACCAAAAAAATGAAGTCTAAGGGCGGTAAAGATTTTTACGGTTGTAGCGATTTTCCTAACTGTAAGTTTATGAGTTTGGACGAGCCTACGGGAGAAAATTGTCCTAAGTGTGGCAAACCGCTCGTATACGATAAAAACAGAAATATAAAATGTAGTGCAAAAGACTGCGCTTATAGTCCAATAGGTCAAGAAGAAAAATGATAATAAATATA
This sequence comes from Clostridia bacterium, assembly GCA_017620875.1. GTDB lineage: Bacteria > Bacillota > Clostridia > Christensenellales > Borkfalkiaceae > UBA4675. The sequence continues at coordinate 287 of JAGAUH010000122.1, read as the reverse complement.
ATAGGCGGTGGGCTTGCCGGGGCAGAAGCGAGTATATATCTAGCAAAAAAAGGATATAAAGTTAGGCTATACGACCTTAAACCCGACAATTTTACCCCCGCGCATAGCAACAAAAACTACGGCGAACTAGTTTGTAGCAACTCTTTAAAGGGTAACGATTATAACACTAACGCTTGCGGACTTTTAAAAGAAGAACTTAGGCTTTTAGGCAGTTTCGTTATAGACGTTGCCGACAGTACAAAAGTTCCCGCAGGCAACGCTTTAGCAGTAGATAGAGAATTATTTGC
>JAGAUH010000018.1 GCA_017620875.1 Clostridia bacterium | reverse complement strand
GTGGTTTGTAACTCGGTTAAAATATATTCGCCCGTTTGTTTAATTTGCGTAAACACGAAAATAAACAATTCGTTTTGCGTTTGTTGTATACTAGATAGTATATCTTGGTATAGGGCGGTATATTTTGCATAAAGGTTTTGTAACTCTACGGTTAAGTTTGCTTGAATACTAGTTATAGTGTTAAGTAAGTCTTGTTTAAAATCTTTTAAGTTAGATAGATTTGCTAGTATGCTATTGTAACAACTATTTGCCGTGTCTAACGCTAGGTTTTTAACCAATACTAAACAACTTGTTAGTTGAAGACCAATTTGCTCTAATACTACTTTTATTTCGTTGCCAAGTAGAGTGGTAATTTCTGCAAATGCTTGCTCCGCGAAAACTTTTACGCTTTGTAATGCTTGAGAAACTATTGCAATTTGTTCTTGTTGAACTACTTGTATAAACTCGGCAAGTTTTGCTGAGTAATTGTCAAATAAGGTTTGTAGGCTTTGTTTTAACTCTAACTCAACGGAAGTTACTAAAGATAGTAAATCTTGTTTAATTTGAGCAAAATCTACTTGTTCTAGGCTAGTAGCAATTTTATCTACGCTAGCAAGCACCATAGGTTTAATATTGTTATAAAGTGTGTTAATAGTCGTTGCAACTTGTAAATTTACGTTGTAAGCAATATAACTTATTTGATTGCAAAGAGTAGTTGCTATTTCTTGTAAAACGCCGTCTAAGTTGCCAATTACTGAGTCTGCAAAGGTGTAAATGCTTTCTAGTTGACCTAAAACGTATTCGGTAGCGGTTAAAATTGCTTCTTCCGAAGTGCCTATTACGTTTACTAATCTGTCTACGAAAGTTTTGTATAGGTTTGCAATTTCTTTTTCTACGCTGTTGCTAATTTCTAACACGAATGCTTTTGCGTCTTGGGTTAGGGTGTAAGCAAAATCTTTAACGGCTAAACTTATTTCGCTAGATATTTCCGCTACGATATTGCTAACCGAAGTTTTAATAATTAAAACGGTTTCTTTTATAAACTTAATTTGTTCTTGCTTAACTTGTTCTACAAAAGTAGCAAGTTCTTGTTTATAATCGTTTACAAGGTTTGTTACCGCAAGATAAAAGTCTTGTTTAGCGTCGGTTAAAAATTTATCTAAATCGGCTTTTATTTTGTTTATGGTATCTTGGCTAGTTGCGTTTGCAATTAAGTTTTTGCTATAAGTTATAGCGTCGTTTATCTTAACTTGTAAATTAGCGGATAGGTTGTGTATTTCTAATGCGATTTGCTCCGAAACGATTGCAACCTTTTCTTCTACCATAACTACGAAGTTTTGCAACCTAGTAGAAACTAAACTAGAATATTCTTTTATTGCTAAAGATATATCTTCCGCTTGGGTTAAAACGGAGTTAATTCCGTTTATAATATCGTTTTCTAGTTTGTCTACGAAAGCGATAATTTCGTTTACTTTTTTCTCTATATCTCCGCCAAGTTTTTCTGCCATAGGCTTAATAGTTTCTATTTGAGCCTTTATATCTTTTAAGGCAAGATCTACTTGTTCTTTAGCAAGAGTAACGTAACTATCTATCGTTTGATTTAGGCTTAGTTGTAACTCTTGTAGCATTTGTTCTGCTTGAGCAACGTAGCCGTTAAATTGGTCTATATAGCCGTTAGTGTCTAAATAGTCGTAAGCGCTATTTAAAATTTCGTTTCCGTGTTCTTTAATAACAGTAGCTACGGAATCTACAACCATAAGGGTTTTATCTATCACGGCGTCTTTACAAGTATAACCGTTTTCGTAAGAAGAAATTATAGAGTTTAAAATGGTATCGTGTCCGTATTTGCTTGGGTGAACGCCTAGTCCGTCGCCAACCATAAAGCGAGAGTATAAACTAAATAATCCTACTAAGGTAGCATCTTGTTTAAGCGCTTGGTTAAGCGGTGAGTAAATATTGTTTGCTAAATAATAAGATAAATATTGTTGAACGAATTTTAAACCGTAATTTGGGTTAAACATAACGTCGTTTACGATATCGTTATTAGATAGGGCAATGCCTAAATAATATTGTTCTTGTTGTTCTGCCGTTGGCATTGTTCCGTTTGCTACGTAAAATTCGTAAACCCATTGTTCTACTTGTGGTCTAATTAGGTCGTCGTAAGTAGAAATTATGTATTGTTTAACTGCAGTGTAAGTTGCCTCATCTGATAAAACTGCGTTTTGTACGTCTGCGGAAATTGCGTTCATATCAATTAGCGCGTTAGGGTCTAAAGCGCTAGCAACTCCACTAAACAATCCGTCGTTTAATCCGCCCGTTGCAATAGATAAAAATGCGCTAGCGTCTAATTCCGTTAGGGTAGAAGCGTAAACACTAACGTCGTCTATCGCAAGGAAGATAGAAGCGGTTATAATTTTGTTTAAAGATAAAGTCGTTTGTACGTCCTGATAAGTAGTGCCTACTAGTTTTTTAACGGTGTAAACGTCGGTAGGTTTTGGCTCGGGATTTGTTTCGTCTTGTAAATGCGCTTGCCATTTTGCAATAAATTGTTCATACGCAAGCACGTCTTGTAGGTTTATTTCTTCTAATTGTAAGCCGTAGTCGGAAATTAGTGGATTAATTAAACCTTTAATTAAGCCGAAAATGTTATGGTTAAATTGTCTTGTGTTACGGTCTCTTAAAGTTAAAGAGTCAACGTCGTCTACGTCTTTCCAAGTTTTAGTAGTTAAATCGTAACTTCTACTTAATTGAGTTACAAGTAGTTCTACGTCTTGTGTAGGCTCTGCATATAAAAACTTAACGTCTTTATATAAAGGGTTTCCGGATAGTTGCATAATGGTAGGAACGGAAGTTTGATAATAGTTTAAAGTTCCAAAAATCAACTCGAAAATTTCGCCTATATCTAAAATTTGTTTTTGTCCGTCTTGTTCGTATGCAATTTTAGTACCGTAGAAAGAGTTTATAATGCCCACTACCATAATTTCTACGTCTGGGTTGTAAGTTACAATTTGGTCTAATAGATTTTTATAACTAATAACGTAACTCGTAACGGTGTAAGAAAGTAGTTTAGTAACGTCTTTTACAAGTTGTGGGTTATCTGGCATTTGCTCTGCTAGTAGAGTAGTTAGTTCGTCGTTTAAAGAAAGTATTAAACTTTGCGTTTCTGCATCTAAACTTCTAACCGCGTCTTGAATATTTACCCATTCCCAATCGGAATTAAAGAAACTTGTTCCGCCACCTAAAACCGTTAAAAGTTTGTTTAGTAAAAATACGCCGAAGTTAGCGTTTCCTTCGCAAAGGCTAATAACGTCGGCATCTCTAACCGATTCTTGATAAGTTCTTAGCGCGTTTACCAATCTTTCTCTTTCGGTAGCGCCCTCAGGAAAGCCTTTTAGTCTTCCGTCGGTTTGCTCTGTCCAAGTGTAAAAGTCACCGTTTTTAAACTTTGCGTTCCACTCGTTAATAAGTCCGTTTTTCCACTCGGTATCGCCGTATTTTGCAATCCACTCGTTTTTAGTTCTGTTAGCAATATCAACGGCTTCTTGGTCGTTTAAGTCTATTTCTAAAAAGAAAGAAATATCTTCTGGTCTTTGCGCCGCAACGGCTAACTGAACAAGGTCAACTTCGGCGTTTTTAACTTGTGATAGATATTTTGCAAATCTTGCGGGATAAGCAGAAGGTGTTTCTATCATTAAACCGTTGTTGGCGTAACCGTTTAAGCCGTATCCGTTGGTCATAGAGTCGCCCAAAGAAACGTACTTTATGGTTTGAGTGTTAGACGAAGAATTATCGTCTGCGGTTACAATTAAAGAAGCCCCGGTAAAAACAAAGCATATTGCAAGCAACGCTAGTATTACGTAGTAGGACACTTTTTGTAATTTTGCCTTCATTTTTCCTCCTATAAGGCGTAACGCCTAAAAATTATTTTTCCCCCAAAATAGGTGGTTTTTAATATTGTTAAGTAATTAATTACTTAAATATTGTACAAAGTAGACTATAAAAAGTCAATTAAATTAAACGGATTTTTGCCAAGATAGGTAATCGTAGTCTTTAAACTGTTCGCCTAGCGTTCTATAATCGTTTTTAAGCGCGCCGGTTAGTGGGATATTGTCTATCCAAACTACCGCAACCGGAATTCCTCTTTCTTCTAATTCTTTTAGGCAAGTTTTATATATCTCTTTACAAACGCTATCTTTGTCTAAAACGTCTTCTTGTAGTTCTACGACTACTAAAGGGTAGTGCCCTTGGGTGCGTTCTTGGTCTTTTACTTCTACCACGCAACAATTTCTTACGTCTTTGCGTTGAGAAACTAAGTTTTCGATATTGATAGGGAAAACTTTATGCCCGTCGAAACGGGTTATCATTCGTTTAACCCTGCCAACGATATATAAAAATCCGTCTGTATCCATATATCCTAAGTCGCCGGAGTGTATCCAAGTGTGTCCGTCGGCTTGGTGTTTTTTTAATATTAAATCGGTTTCTACCTTGCTTTTAAAGTAGCCGAGCATTTTGCTAGGGCCCCTAACGCAAATTTCGCCAATTTGGTTATAGTCTAACTCTTTATTTTGGTCTTCTGGGTCGAAAATAGAAATGGTAGTAGTTACGCTTGGTATACCCACGCTACCTTTTTTATATCTGTCGTTTACGCAAAAAGAAGCCGCCGCCGAAAGTTCGCTCATACCGTAGCCTTGCGCTAGCGGATATTTTATGTTGTGTTCTTGCATAAACTCGCTTAATTTTTCTTCTAGCCCTTCGTTCATGGTGTCCCCACCGGAACCCATCGTTATTAAAAAAGATAAGTCCATATCTTTTACTTCGGGGCTGTTTATTAATATTTCGTAAAAGGCAGGGGTGCTTATCATATGGTTTGGCTTAAAGTCTTTTATTAATTTGCCTATGGTTGCAGGTACGAAATAAGGGATAGGTAGTAGTTTTTGTTGCATACAAAAAGGCATATGCATACCGCACACAAACCCGTAAGAAGAAAACACGGGGATAATACCCAAAAATTTTTCCCCTGGGGAATAAACTATACCCGCGTGTATAAAATTAAAAGCCGCCGCGTTTACGCTTTTGTTTGTTAGCATAACGCCTTTTGGCGTGCCGGTTGTTCCGCCCGTGTAGGTTATTGCAACAAGTTTATCTTCTTCGTAAGGGGCAGTAGGCGCTACAATACCTTTGCCTAAAGTTAAAGACTTGTTCCAACTAATTACTTTATCATTATACTCAATAGAGTATTTCATTGTTAAATTTTTGTAGATTTTTTTAATTAACGGCAAACTTCTAAAAGGGTTTTGGTAGATAATTTTATCTTGATTGATATCCTTTTGTACCGCTTTTATTTTAGAGTGGACTAAGGTTACCGCAAAGGTAATTTTAGAGCCCGACTCTATTATCATACGCCTTATGCTTTGGGGATCCATACGCGGGTCTATTGTGTTTGCCGCCGCGCCAATTTTGTTTATTGCGTAAATTAAAGCAATAGTTTCCGGTATAGCAACGGACACTAACGATACTATATCGCCGTTTTTTACTCCTAGCCCAACAAGGCAATTTGCAATTTTATCTACGCTAGCAAAAAGTTTTTTATAACTAATTTTTTTGCCGTAGTAGTCTATTGCAGTTTGGTTTAAATTGTTTTTGTTGTTTTGTTTTACGTAGTCTAAAATAGTGCAACTAGGCAAGGGTAATTCCCTTACGTTAGGCGCGTAATATTTCATCCAAACTTTATCTAAAGAAATAGACAATTTTTTTATCCCCCTTAGTTTAGAGTGTATCATATATAGACAAATTTTTTGCGTGTTTGGTTGGAAAATAATAACTATATAGTTATTAAATTGATTTTATTATAGCAACCTAGAGAGTTTTTGTCAACAAATTTTATAAATAGTTAAAAAGGCGACAATCTTGTAAAAAATGGAAGATTTGCTCTTGAAAGCAAGGCTTTATTGTGTTATAATTATAAAAAGTAAAATAATTTATTAAAAGCAAAATCTTTGCAAAATTTTATATCTCAAACTAAAAATGTAAGAAAATCGATATATAGGGTGGTTTTTGTAGTATGGCAAACGAAAATATCGACAACTTAATAACTTTGGCAAAGGGCGGGGATAGAGAGTCGCAAATAAAACTAGCAACTATTTTTACCGAGCAAAGGAAGTATTTAAAGGCTTATACTTGGTTAGTTAAGGCTAGCGAATATAGTAGCGATATGCAATATTTATTAGCCAAATATTTTTATAACGGTTGGGGTATTATTAAAAACGTAAATAGGGCGGTAGAACTATACGCGCTCTCTGCCGACGGCGGAAATAGTAAAGCCCAAAACGATTTGGCAAACTGCTACGAAAAAGGCAAGGGTGTAGAGCAAGATTTTAAAAAGGCTTTTTACTACTACAAACTATCTTCCGAAAATAAAAATGCAGTTGCAACCTATAACTTGGGTAGATGTTACGAGTGGGGTATGGGCGTTGCAAAAAACAAACAATCGGCGTTTGAGTGCTATAAACAAGCCTATCTATGCGGGGTAAAAATAGCAAGGCACAAACTTGCCACTTGCTACGAAAAAGGAATAGGAACTCCCGTTGACGAAAAAATGGCGGTAGAGTTATACTTGCAAGGCGTAAAAGAAAATTGTCAAAGGTCGCAATATAGCATAGGGCATTGTTATCATAAAGGTATTGGGCTAGCACAAGATTTGCAAAAGGCAGTTTATTGGTATAAAATTTCGGCAAAAAACGGCAACCCGTTAGCCGAGTGGGAACTACTTAGGCTAAAATATCAAGGCGTAAAGGTGTAACTAGGGAGAACGACTATGGATAAAAGAACTAAAGAAAGATTTGACTTGTTTGATAGTTTAAAGGGCGAAATATTTTTTTCTTATAAAAAAACCGATAACGAAGGCAAACTAACAGACGATAGAGATTTTGTTAAAGAGTTAGTATATCATTTAAGAGAAAGGGGTTACAACGTTTTCTTTGCGGAAGAAAACTTGCAAAACTATGCGGGCAAGGAGTGGGAAGACGAATTGTATAAAGCGCTAAACAGGGCGCAAGTTTGCATTGTGTATTGTAGCAAAAAAGAATATTTTACTTCTAAATGGGTTAGTAAAGAGTGGAATACTTTTAAAGACAGAATAAAAAACGAAAAAGACAAACAACTACTTCTTATCCCTATTTACGACGACGTAAAAGCATTGCCAGAAGAATTGAACGGATATCAAGGTTTTTGTTGTGGTGATAGGTTTTTTATAGACAAATTAACAAAATCTTTAAATAGGTTTTTTAAAGAAAGAGAATTTGGGGTTAAGTTTGAACTTTCTCATTATAATTTAGACGAAGAATATTTAAAAGAAAATTGTTTAGATTATTTAACTAGCCTAAGCCTTGCCGAAACCGACGTAAAATATAGGTTTTCTTTGGGGTGTTGTTATTATTTAGGGCTAGGCATAAAAAAAGATTTAAAAAGGGCGTTTTATTGGTGGGAAAGGTCTGCAAAGCAAGTTTCTAGTCAAGTTTGCTATTTTTTAGCAACCTATTATTTGCTTGGAGTAGAAAATTTTTTAGAACCCGATTACGAAAAGGGATTAGAGTTTTTGTATTCTTCTGCAACGCAAAACTTTGCTTTAGTACAAAACACTTTAGGTGAGTGTTATTATTTTGGCGAATGGCTAAGTCAAGACTACGATAAAGCAGTAGAATGGTATACAAAATCCGCCGAGCAAGGTTACGATATGGCACAATGCTATTTAGGTGTTTGCTACGAATTTGGTAACGGTATAGAGCAAGACTATAAAAAGGCGGTAGAGTGGTATACAAAATCTGCCGAGCAAGGTTATGCAAGAGCACAATGTAATTTAGGTGTTTGTTATTACATTGCTAACGGAGTAAAGAAAGACTATAAAAAAGCAATATATTGGTATACAAAATCCGCCGAACAAGGTAATGTAACGGCACAATTTAATTTAGGTGTTTGCTACGAATTTGGTGAAGGTGTAGAGCAAGATTATGTAAAAGCAGTAGAGTGGTATACTAAATCCGCCGAGCAAGGTTATGATATGGCACAATGCAATTTAGGTTATTGCTACGAATTTGGTAAAGGTGTAGAGCAAGACTATGCAAAGGCAGTAGAATGGTATACAAAATCCGCCGAGCAATGTTATAAAGATTCTATTAAGGCTTTAAAAAGATTAAAGAAAAAAATATAAGGATAAAATAAAATGACGGATAAACAAAAATTTGAACAAACTAAAATATTGGCAGAGCAAGGGGATAAAAACGCCTTGCTAGATTTGGCAAAGTTTTTTTATAAAGGAATTGGCGTAGAAGTAAACTACGATAGGGCTGCGGAAATTTATGGTGTCCTTGCAGACGACGGCGTGGCAGAAGCGCAGTTTTTACTAGCGGAAATGTATATCGAAGACGAAGGGGTTTGCTATTCTACCGAAAAAGCGGAGTATTGGTATACTAAATCCGCAGAACAAGACTATGCGGAAGCCCAATATATACTAGCAGTGCTTTACGAAGACGGCGACGAATTAACTGAAGATAAAGAAAAATCTTTTTATTGGTGTAAAAGGGCAAGTGAAAACGAGCACGTTTTAGCCACCAAAAAATTGGGATATTTTTATTATTTTGGGATAGGAACCAAAGAAGACGAAGATAAAGCCTTTAAACTACTAAGTAAAGTAGAAAACGAAAAAGACTATTTTCTTTTATTTATGTTAGGCGTTATGTACGAGTGGGGCGAAGGTGTAGAAAAAAATTTAGAAAAGGCAGTAGAATATTATAAAAAATCTGCAAAGTT
>JAGAUH010000121.1 GCA_017620875.1 Clostridia bacterium | reverse complement strand
TCTTTATTTTTATATTTAAAGTTTAACGCGTATACAGGTAATAGCACGTATTTATAGGTGGTATTGTTATAAGTTGTGGACACGTTTAAATAGTCTACCTTATCGTAAGAATATTGCGACAAGATATTACGCCTTAAAGTAGCGGAAATAACGTCTTTTGCCTCTGTCCAACTAGTTTTTATATCCTTTTCGTAATGAGATGCAAAATATCCGGATAAGTAACTTTTATCGTATACGGCAAGAGTTTCGCGGTTAAAAGGTGCTATTTTATTTAGTATTTTTTGACTAAGCACGCTAGAAGTGGCAATTGTAATATCGTCGAAAAACTTGTTAAAAGTTCCGCTAATATTTCTCCAAACGGTGTAGGTTTGGGTATGAGTGCCATTTCTCGTCCTTACGGTACGGGTATGAGTTTTACCAATCCTACCGTGGTAAACGCTAACGGTGTTACTATCAAAGGTAAAACAAGGTACGTATAACCCCTTAATAGAATCCGCCTTAATTTCTTTTTTAAATTTTCTTGGGCAAAACAAACGCTTTTTTACGTTCTTTTTAGCAATTTCTAAAGCCTTATCTTTCGTAAAAGTAAAAGGATATACCGCGTTTGGTTTTAGTCCCCTTAAATCGGAATTTTTTACTACGAACGGAGTAGAACAAAAAGGACACTCGCTAGCAACTTCGTCAGAAGATACGACAACGCTTGCACCACAATTAGAGCAAGTGTAAACGCTTGCTTCTTTATCGTAAATTTCTTCGTTTTCAAACGCTTCGGAAATGGCAAGTTCTTGCACTTGTCTATCCTTTTCAAAATCTTTTAAAGTCCCACAAGAATCGCAATAAAGTGTTTGCGTTTCCGGGTTAAATTGCATATTTGCGCCACAGTTTTCACACTTGATAAACTCGGCGACAATTTCCTTTTTGTCTTCCATTACGCACCTAAATAAAGTTTATTACTTGTTATTTAAAGCATCTAGTAAATCGTCTAAATTAATTCCGTGAACGGCTGCTGCTTCTCCAACGGTTTCTTGGTGAGCGATTGCACAACCTAAACAATGCATACCGAAATCAATTAAAATTTCTGCTGCATTTTCGTTGATGTTTAAAACGTCTGCAATTAAAGTATCTGCTGTAATCATATTTAGTTCTCCTTAAAATTATATTTTTTTATTATTTTATCGCCATATAGGGCAATTTACGTATTAAACCCTTGTGCCGCAATTAGAACAGAATTTATCCCCTGCGTTAAGTTTAGTTCCGCAGTTAGGACAGAATTTTGCCGCGCAACTAGCACCGCACTCTGGGCAGAATTTTACACTATCCGGTATTGTTTTAGCACAAGATGGACAAACCATAGTCCCTGCAGTAGCCACGGCAACGGGAGCAACCGTTGGAGTTGCAGTAGCCGTTGGGGTTGGGGTTGCAGTAGGCGTAGCCATTGCTCCCCTAAACGCATCCGCCATAAAAGCACCCATACCAACGCCTGCACCTAAACCTACGCCACCACTAGCCATTGGATTAGATGGGTTTTTAGCAGCGTCTTTCATAGCCTCGGCAGCGGCAACTTTTAGTAAAACGTCCGTTTTGTCACTATAAATGCCAAGTTTTGTCCTTTGGTCTAACGCTTCTTCTACCTCTTTAGGAACAGACATATTTTCTATAACTAGGTTAGTTAATATTAAACCAATTTCGGCAAACTTTGCTTGAACCTTTGCTTTAACTATAGTATTAAATTCTACGGTGTTACCTGCTAGGTCTACAACGCTAAGTTTACTTTCTCCAATAGCGTCGGATATGTAAGAAATAAGCATACTCTTTAAGTATTCCATAATTTCTTCTGTAGTGAAACTAGAAGCAGTACCAAAAAGTTCTTTTAAAAACTTGTCGGCATTGTCTTGGTCTACTCTAAAAGCGTAAGTACCAAATCCCCTAACTCTTACGGTACCAAACTCTGGATCTCTCATAATAAACGGATTTTGAGTTCCCCACTTGCAACCCGTAAATTGAGTAGTATTTATAAAGTAAATATCTAGAGTTATAGGTGTTTCAAAAGAATATTTCCAACTAGCAAGTTTAGTTAATATTGGTAAAATTTCGGTATCTAGTTTGTATAAACCTGGTAAAAAGATATCGGCAATTTCCCCTTTATGTACAAAAATTGCAAGTTGAGATTCTCTTACGGTTAAAGTACTTTTTCTGTTTATTTCCCTTCCGCTATTTTTAAGTGGGTATTTATAAACCATTTGGTTTTTACTCATATCTGCCCACTCTATATTTTTACGAAATAAAGCCATTTTTTTGTTCTCCTTATCTTTTTGTTATGATATTATTATATCATATCTATTTATATTTTACAATATTTTTTTTAAATAGTAAAACGTATATATTAAAAAAAGTAGCCAAATTTTGGCTACTTTTTGTATTTTTTACAAGTATTTTTAAGCGGAACTAATACACACTCTCTTTTATAAGCCTTTTCTTGCTCTAACCGTTGGCATTTGCAAAGGCAATCTTTTTTCTTTTGTAGGTGGTGTACCACTACTCCGCCAACTACCGCACCTACAATAAGGCAAGTAATTTTATCCATAGTATCACCTATTATATTGTATGCACAAACCGATAAAAACGATATTATAAAATT
>JAGAUH010000120.1 GCA_017620875.1 Clostridia bacterium | reverse complement strand
TGCCGAATCTAATCTCATTCCTTTAATTTTTTCTATTTCGGCTTCTAAAACTTTTCTTTCTAACAAAAGTTTATTAACTTTTGTAATTTCGCCAAGATTATGCGCGTGATTTAAATCGGCGTTAATTTTATCTATTTTCCTTTTTGCTTCGCTAATTTGTTTGTCCGGTGCGCACGCTTGAAGTTTTGCGTTAGACGCACACTCGTCTATAATGTCAATAGCCTTATCCGGAAGCCTTCTGTCCCCAATGTACCTATCGGATAGTATTACCGCTTCTTTTATGGCTTCGTGTTTTATTATTACCTTGTGGTAACCCTCGAATTTATCCTTTATGCCTATAATGATTTTTATAGCGTCTTCTACACTAGGCTCTTTTACGTAAATTGGTTGCAACCTTCTTGTAAACGCTTCGTCTTTTTCGATATATCTACTGTATTCGTCGTACGTCGTAGCGCCTATTAAACAAAGTTCTCCCCTAGCAAGCATTGGTTTTAACATTTCGGACGCGTCCATACCGCCTTCGGTTTTACCTGCACCAATTATGTTATGTATTTCGTCTATAAAAACGATAATTTTTTTACTTTGGAAAATTTCTATGGCTTTTTTAAACTTTTCTTCAAAGTCGCCCCTATATTTTGAGCCTGATAAAATAGAAGATAAATCAAGGCAAAATATTGTTTTTCCTATTAATATTTCGGGCACTCTACCTGCAACGATTTCGGCTGCAAGCCCCTCTACTATAGCACTTTTACCAACACCTGGCTCGCCTACTAATACGGGACTATTTTTAGTCTTTCTTGCCAAACACCTAATAATATCGTTTATTTCGGTATCTCTACCAATAACGGGATCTAAATTTTCTTCTGCCGCTTTTAAGGTTAAATCGTAACCAATATCTTGCAATTCTTCTAGTTCTTTTGGAGAAACGTATCCGTAATTTGTTTTTATACTCTTTTCTACGTCGTCTTTTTTATTAGTTGAGCCCATTTTTACAATTCTTGTTTCTAGGGCGTTTATCATACTAGAAAAATCTAGACCAAGATTTCTAAATATTTGACAAGCCTTGCACTCTTTAGTCATTAAAATAGCAAGCAAAATATGTTCTGCACTAACGAAATTTACGTTAGAATCTTTAGATATTTTAATAGCAAGTTGAATTACGGCTTTAGTATTAGGCGTGTAACCTTGCGTAGCATCGTAAGGATCGAAAGTGAATTTTAATTTTTCTATAAAAACACTTTTATCAAGCCCTGCGTTTTTTAATACCATTTGAGCATAGTTATTTGGCGTAACTAAAATTCCGTAAATAATTTGCTCCGTACCAACGTACTTTACTTTATTTTTTAAACCAATTTGTTGGGCTTGTTTAATAATATTTTCTATTTCGGAAGTTAAAATACTTTGATTCATAACACCCCTAGTTATTAAACAAGTTTAATAAATACTCTTTAAATTGTTCGCTTAAACCCTCGTCTCTAAGACCAAACTCTACGTTAGCCTTTAAAAATCCAAGTCTATCGCCCATATCGTACCTAGTACCTTCAAACTCTAAAGCGTATCCACCCCTTTGCCTAGAAATAATATCTAAAGCGTCGGTAAATTGATATTCGTTATTAGCACCTGGTTTTAAATCATTAATTATATCAAAAATTTCCGGTTC
>JAGAUH010000119.1 GCA_017620875.1 Clostridia bacterium | reverse complement strand
GACTTTGGCAACCAACAAGGTTAGCCAAATCCTATAATTTTGTCGAGCCTTGTATAACTTGCAACTAGGCACTTTAAATACTCTTGTTATTTAGGTGTGTGTAAAATTTAAAGGATTTTCTAGCACTGTTTGTTTCTAGAAAGTTTAAACTCTCATTATTTAGGTTGTGGTAAAACATAAAAAAACCAACAAGGTTAGCCAAATCCTATAATTTTGTCGAGCCTAGTGCGTCAAAGTACGACTAAAAGTCAGTAATTTAACAAAGTAAAATTACAAGACCTAAAAGCCGACTTTTTAAAATCCCAAAAAATTTTTTACAAGTGGTTGTAAAAATTTTGTTTGGGAACCCTAAATTTATCCCAAAAAACTTTTATTATATAAAACTTTTTCGGGAGCCCTATTAGTTTCTAGAAAGTTTAAACAGTTTCATTATTTAAGGTAAACTAAAATTTATAACTTGCAACTAGAAAGTTTAATCCGCTATTATTAAAATTTAAAGGTATTAGATTTTGTGTCTAATACCTTTTTTAAACTTATATTGTTTTTTTAAAACTTATGCACTTTGTTGTTATTTCTGTTTCTTTTTTGCTAATTTCTTTTTTGTATAACGAACACTTGTATGGTGGTGCACCATAACAAAAATAAATACAACGTTGACATTTGTTTGTTGATTTTTCTTTTATGCTTATATTTTCGTTTTTCTGTTTCATATTGATATTGTACTCTTAGAAAACTAAGAAGTCAAGCATTTTTCTTAGAAAACTAATATAATATTTGCATTATGGAAAGTTTAGGTAAAAGGATAAAAGAGTGTAGGCTTGCAAAAAATTTAACCCAACCACAATTAGCAAATGCTATTGGGGTTAGCAATGGTATTATTTCTATTTGGGAAAACGATATTAACGAACCAAAAGCATCTTTACTAAAAAAGTTAGCGGTTGTGTTAGAAGTTTCGACTGATTATCTTTTAGGATTAGAAAATTAAATAAAAACCCGACGAGTGTAAAGGGCGTTTTTATTAGGGAGTTTAAGATATTATAAAAGAGTAGCAAAGTTTTGCTACTCTTTACTTTTTTATTTAAAACACACAACTTTCATTTTAAAGTATAGTGCTTTGCACTTTTAAATTCTATTAACAAGCATTAATAATTCGATAAATTAAATTTGTTAGTCTTCTTGAAACGTTATATGGATAGCCCCAACGCCACCTTTAATATGAATATAATTTTGAGCATTTCCGCTACTGCCAAAATCGGATACGTTTTTCCCATCAACGGAAATGCTTCCAAGACCTTTTTCAATATTTACTTTGTAGTCGTCTTTGTTACCAATTAGCGTTAGGTTAGATTCTCCAACGCCAAATTCTAAATTATTATTTCCAAGTAATGCGACGTTCAAATCTAATTCCCCCATACCCATTTCAAGGGTTAGGTTATTAAGCGTACCGCTTGTAATGGTAATTTGTCCTGCACCACCTTTAATATCGGCATTTAAAGTTGCGTTAAGGCTCTCAAATCTCACGTCGCCTGCCCCAAGTTTTAATTCTAACGAGTTTGCAGATAGCGTGTTCGCCGTTAGTTTTGCCGCACCAGTCGTAACGTGTACGTTATCGAATACAATGCCATTAGGTATATAAAGTGTTAAAATCGCATTAGAATAGTTACTATTGCTTTTGGCTTCGTCTACAATTGTTAAAACGCCGTTTTTTTCAGATACGGATAGATATTTTAAATTGCTTTCTACCGAAAATTTATCTCCGTATTTAATTTTAAAATCAGCGGCATTAATTTTAACGTCTAAAGACTGAATATCAGACGTTATTTCATACGTTTGCAAATTGTCCAAAACGACGTTTTCATTAGTACAGGATACTAACGATAACAACAACAAAAGCACTAATATTGTTACAAGATATTTTTTCATATAATATCGCCCCACTAAATTGTGTTTATCGGTGAGTTTATTGTAACATATATTAAAAATTAATTCAATTTATTTTGCGTAGTAAAAAACTCAACTTTTAACAAGTTGAGTTAGGTAAGTTATTTAACAAAAATCCCAATAGAAATTTTGTATTCTTGTTGTTCTTTGTTTGTATGTGTGGGACTAAATCTCGATTTTAGGGTATGTGTGTGGGACAAAAAGTATTTTTTAATCTAACAGAACTAATCCATTTATAAAATCTTTATATTCCACAGGTATATCTTCGATAAGCCTTTTGAAAGAATAACTCATTATATATTCTACCTGTTTATCGTTCAACAAGTATTTTTCTTTTAATTTTAAGCAAGCAGTTTCTTTTGATTCGCTTTTTTTCAATATTTTTATTGTATTTTTTACAAATAAAATCGGGAAATATTTGATTGTTTTTTTCATTTCGCGCTCCTTTATCTATATTATACTAAATTCTATATTTAATATCAATAAAAATATGGGTCTATAAGAAAAGTACTTATAGACCCATACACTTGGTGCACCTGGCAAGGCTCGAACTTGCAACCTTTGGCTCCGGGGGCCAACGTTCTTCCAATTGAACTACAAGTGCATTTAAAGTGGATATAAACTACGCAATACTGCGTTAAGTAAAATCGTATATTTACTGCGTTCTGCGTTGTTACTGCAAAATTTTTAAACTTGGAGTAACCAAAAAGGTTTACCCAATCTTAAAAATTATTGCGAGCCTAGCATAACTTGCAAATATTCAATTTTACCCTTCATTATTTAGGTGTAATAGAAGAATAACCTAACCGACAAGGTTAGCCAAATCCTAAAATTTTGCCGAGCCTTGTATAACTAGTTTCTATCCATTTTAATAATTTTTTATAAAAACATTTATCTAACATTATTATATATAATATATATATTAACTATATTAAAAATATATAGCAAACAGATTTTTACTAAAATAGTATAACAATTTTTATTGATTTTTGCAATAAATTAATGTAAGATATATTTATGCAAAAATTTTAAGGAGTGGCTTTATGGCAAAAACCGTGGTTATTGGTATGAGTGGCGGTGTAGATAGTTCCGTTGCGGCGTTATTACTAAAAGAGCAAGGCTATAACGTAATAGGGCTATTTATGCAAAATTGGGAAGAAACCGACGAAAACGGTGTTTGTACCGCGGTGGACGACTACGACGACGTTCGTAGGGTTTGCGATAAAATAGGTATTCCTTATTACGGCGTAAATTTTTCTAAAGAGTATATGGATAGAGTGTTCTCTTATTTTTTAAGCGAATATAACGCGGGCAGAACGCCTAATCCAGACGTACTATGCAATAGAGAAATAAAATTTGGACCTTTTAAAGATTATGCTATGCAAATGGGCGCGGATTTTATTGCCATGGGGCATTACTGCGGAATTTTGCACCAAGGGGATACTCATTATCTTTTAAAGGCTAAAGACCAAAACAAAGACCAAACTTATTTTTTAAACCAACTTTCTCAAAAGCAATTATCTAACGTATTATTCCCACTTGCCGAACTAGATAAAACCGAAGTTCGCAAAATTGCCGAACAAAACGACCTTATTACCGCAGGTAAAAAAGATAGCACGGGCATATGCTTTATTGGGGAGCGTAACTTTAAAAACTTTTTAAAAACTTATATTCCCGCTAGACCTGGCGAAATCCGTACGGTAGACGGTAGAGTTATCGGCGAGCACGATGGTCTTATGTATTATACTATAGGTCAAAGAAAAGGGTTAAACGTTGGCGGAATTAAAGGCGAAGAACAAGGTAGATGGTTCGTTATAGAAAAAGATTTAAAAAATAATATATTATATCTTTCTCACGGCAACGAAGAAAAGTTGTATTCTTCTAGTTTAGAGTGTTACGATTTTAATTGGATTCCTAACGAGCCAACCGAAAAAGAATTTGAGTGTACGGCAAAATTTAGATATCGTCAACCGGAGCAAAAAGTAAAAGTTAAAATAGAAAAAGATAAAGTTTTAATTATTTTTGACGAAAAACAACGCGCCGTAACAGAAGGGCAGTTTGCCGTTTTATACTCCAAAGATAAATGTTTGGGTGGCGGAATAATAGAAAAAGTTATATTTTAACTATAATTTTAGTGGCTAAAATATTTGTTTGCCACAATATGTAGGCTTTTAAAAAAAACTTTAAAAATTTTTAAAAAAAGTTTAAAAAAACAGTTGACAAAATTTGCAAAAAGTATTTTAAT
>JAGAUH010000118.1 GCA_017620875.1 Clostridia bacterium | reverse complement strand
TTTATCGCAAGTATCTTTGCTAGCGTCTACTTTTTTACCGCAACCAACACAATACATTTTGTTTACTCCTTAAATAACTTACTTATACTATTATATTATTAATTAGTTAATTTGTCAATGATAAAATTAAATATTTAATAGAGACAGGTTATAATAGTATTCGTCTTAGTATAAAATACTATTGTAAATAGCAAAAGTAATTATAAACAATTGCTATTATAGAAATTAGTAATCCTGCAATGGCAAAAACTATTAGTTTAGGGAATTTGTTTTTAAAGGCAAGCCCCACTATGCTTGCGACTAAACCGCCAATACCCGCCATTAGTCCGCCTATTAGCCCAAATGGAGAATACCATAAACAATAAAGTGCGGCAATGATAGATATAACAAATCCGATAAGACCAAAAAAGTTAAATCTATTTGGCGTGGTTGTAGGCTTGTTGTAAGTATTGGTTGGCTCTATGTAATTATTAATAGGATTAACGGTTGGCATATTACAATTTGGGCAGATAGTAGCCCTTTCGCTAATAGCGTTGCCACAATGGGTGCAATGCACGGTTTTTTCTTCTTCTGGCGGCTCTATTTTACTACCGCAATTTGGGCAAAACTTTGCTTCTTCTGGTAGTTGATTCCCGCAATTAGTACAAAACATTTTTTTCCCTTCCTATCATATTGATAAACTATAAGTAGTTAAATCTTTTGCTATAAGCAAAATCTTTGCAAAATCGTTATTTTGCCATAAAAACTTGCGTTTTTATACTGCTAGTTTGAAATACGGCAAAGTTGTAAACCCTTGCAAGCAAGTTTATAACTTCTTGTATTATAAATTAATTATATCATTTATTTTTTTACATTTCAATAGAAATAAAAAGATTGCTCTAAAAAGTAGGGCAATCCCTTATTTTAAAAACTAACTTGCTTTTAGCGTAGAGCACTAGGGTTTTGGTTAAAATAAAAAAAGTTGCTTTTTTTAGCAACTTTTTTAAATTTTTTTTAATTAAATTTTCTTTATATCCTTGATAAAAATTAAATATTTAATAGAGATACTATATAGTAATATTCGTCTTCGTACAAATAAGAATCTAATATGGCAACGGAAATTATAAACGCTATTATAGAAACTACTAATCCAGCAATAGCAAAGCCTTTTAGTTTAGGGTATTTGTTTTTAAGGGCAAGCCCCACTATGCTTACTGCTAAACCGCCAATACTTGTCAATAATCCCATTGGTGGAAGCCAAAAAAAGAATAAAGCAACCATAGATAAAACAAAACCGATAAGTCCTAAAAAGTTAAACCTACTAGGCGTGGTTACAGGTGTGTAATAAGTATTAGTAGGCTCTACTATATTGTTGGTAGGCTTAACGGTTGGCATATTGCAATTTGGGCAGATAGAATCTCTTTCGCTAATAGCGTTACCACAATGGATACAATACACGGTTTTTTCTTCTACGGGCGGTTCTACTTTGCTACCGCAGTTTGGGCAAAACTTTGCTTCTTCTGGTAGTTGATTTCCGCAATTAGTACAAAACATAATTTTTTCCTCCTATCATAATTATACAACTATTATACTATTAATTTTTAAATTTTTCAATACAAAACAAAAAATATTATTCTGCGTGGAGTATTGTCTTTTGGTAAAAATAAAAAAGTTGCTTTTTTTAGCAACTTTTTTAAGATTCTTATTAAATTTTCTTAATATCCTTGAGCCGCAAGTTCTATAACAACTTCGATAACCACGGATAAAATAAATCCTAATACAAGACCTACTATAGATAACGTTAAAGCGGTTTTTGCTTTTTCTGTACCTAAAGTAAATTTCTTTTTTAGTACTAAACCAACTATAGACAACGCTAAAGCGGCTTCGCTTATCGTTACGCCTAAATAAGGTATCCAACAAAGACATAAGCCTATTATAGAAAATATAAATGCTAGTTTAACAAAAACGTTTCTCTTTGCAGGTGCTGGTTGAGTGGTTTGTTGTGGCTCGCAAGAAACTTCTTGAGTAGGTTGTACCGTTATTTTATTGCCACAGTTAGTACAAAAAACAGAATCGTCTTGCAATTCTTGTCCACAATGGTTACAAATCATAAGTGTTCCTCCTAATATATTGATAATACTATTATATCATTTATTTTTTAATTTTACAACAAAATAAAAAAGATTGCTCTAAAAAGTAGGGCAATCTTTAATTTTAAAAATTAACTTGCTCTTTTTAAAAGGTAACTTTTTAGTCTTTTAAACTAAAATAGTGGCATAATAAGTACTAATTTGCTTAGTCCGTCTGCTAAGGCTTGAAATACTATAAAAACGTATAGCATAACTAAAAATATTGCAAAAGCCACAATAGAAAGTATTATACCCAAAATTGACATAATAAGAGTAATACCTTTTTTAGAGTATTTCTTTACCTTAATTAAGCCTATAATAGAAATTATAAAACCGGATAAATTTAGCGCTAAACCTATTAAACTAATAACGATTACGTTAACAATGTTTAATGCGTTTGTGGTGTTAGACAAGATAAACGTTAAACCAAAAATAATAGCCGACACTAGCGGAAGGGCGCAACCGATAATAGATAGTATATTTATAGGTTGTTTTTTAGTTGTAACTTCTTGTTCGTCTAGAACAGGTTGAGTAGTGTTTAAGTTTTCTTCCATAATAAACTCCTTTTAACAAAATAAATAGCAGTGTAGCAGTGTTATATTTGCAACTAGCCCAATAATAGCAAAGGCGTTATGGTAGCAAACTCTGCGTTTTTTAAAGCCGATAATTGCAAGCACTATCCCCGCAACCGATTGCAGTACACTTAGCGTATAATCGTTACTTAAGTATGCAAAAGGCAACAAAAATAAAGAAAAAGTTGCAATTAAATAACTAATAAAGCCAAAAATATTTTTAGATAGCGGGGCTTTTTTAGGCGCTACTTGGCAAGGTGGCTCTAAAAAATAATCGTATAACTTTTTGCCACAAGTTGGGCAAAATTTATATTTTATATTTAGTTTTGTACCACAATAGTAGCAATACATATCATTATCCCCCTTAACTAAATTATACAATATAAAATAAAACCGTGTCAATACCCTTTTTTAAAGTTATTATTTACAAAAGTTATTGATTTTAAACTTAAAAAAAAGTATAATAAAAAACGGAGAGAATTATGTATAAATTAGAAACGCATTGTCATAGCAACTTATTAAGCAATTGTAGTAGGCTTAGCCCAGAGCAACTAGTTGGCATTTACGAGCAAAACGGATATAACGGCATAATAATAACGGAGCATTTTATAAATAGTGGCTCTTGCAAGTTAGATATGTATTATGGCGAACTATCTTATAAAGAAAAAATTAATAGGTTTTACGATGGGTATTTGCATATTAAAGAACTAGCAAAAGGCAAGTTAGATGTGTTTTTTGGCTTTGAATACGGCTATAAGGGTACGGATATTTTAGTTTACGGTTGGGATAAGCAAAAATTATTAGGAATAGAGCAAATTTTGCAAATGACCACTAGAGAATTTATAGAGTTTGCAAATTCTACGGGGGCTTTAACCGTGCACGCTCACCCGTTTAGAGAAGCGCATTATATAGACCACATTAGGCTTTATCCACAAGTAGAAGGGGTAGAAGTTTACAACGCTTGCAGAACGGATCTTTGCAACGCGTTAGGCGAAAACTACGCCACAATGTATAATAAAGTTGGGCTAGCAGGTACGGACATACACTATACCGACGTAAAAACATTGTCGGGTTTAGAGTTTGAAGAAAAGGTGCAAAGCGTAGAGCATTTTATTTCTTTAGTAAGGGCAGGCAAAGGTAAAATTATAAAAAAGGACAACGTTTATGAAGATTAAATTTTTAGGTACTGCCGCGGCGGAAGGTATACCCGCGCTATCTTGTGGGTGCGAAACTTGTAAAAGGGCAAAAAAACTTGGTGGAAGAAATTTGCGTTCTCGCTCGCAAGCGTTAATTAATAACGATTTATTAATAGATTTTAACGCCGATACCTATTGGCATATGGTAAAGTACGATATAGAATTAGAAAACATTAACCACGTTTTAATTACGCATAGCCATCAGGACCATTTGCAAGTAAAGGATATAGAGTATTTTAGACCGGATTTTTGCCACGGCAGAAAAGAAAGTATAAATTTTTATTCGGCAATAAGTGGGTATAATTTAATAAAGCAAGAAGCCGATATGCCTTATATGCAAGGTAGCGTAAAATATCATTTAGTCGAGCCATATAACGATTATTTAATAAACGGATACAAAATAAAGGTGCTAAAAGCAAACCACGCAGAGTTTACTACGCCGGTATTTTACCTTATAGAAAAAGATAATAAAAAATTACTTTACGCGCACGATACGGGCATTTTTTGCCAAGATACTATTAACTATATCGGCGGTAGGGTAGATTTTATTACTATGGACTGCACTGGCGGATTGCAAAAGGGTTGGAGAGATAATCACTTGTGTTTAGAAACCAATTTAGAAATGATAGAAATTTTAAAAAGCCGTAAAATAGTAGACAATAAAACTATAAAAGTGGTAAACCATTTTAGCCATAACGGACAAGCCTTGTACGACGATATTGTAAAAGAGTTAAAGGGTACAGATATTATTTGTTCTTACGACGGATTAGAAATAGAATTTTAATTTGGTGTTTTGTAGGTAAAATCATGTCAGATTTAAGCGTATTATATAAAAAGTTAAAAAGAAATAAAGATTTTTATACGGCGGGATTTTTTAAAGAAGAAACCGATTATTGCAAAAGGTTTTATAACGCCTTTTTAGAGTGCTTTAACAATTTGAGTTTACCAAACTACGAAAATACTTTTTTATATCCTTTGGGTAAAAGGACTTTTTTCGGAGTAAAAGGTGGTATTTTGCAATATAGATATGCTTACCTTTATACCTTTAACAAACAAAACTTAGAAAATAGCAAACTAACTAAGCAAGAAAAAGAGTATATTTTAGAGTTTGATAAAAACACCTATAAGGGTGGTGACGCCATAGAAAAAAGGTTTGCCCTTTCCGGTAGGGGATACACTCACTTTGTACCCGACTACGAGTTTTTTATTAAGCATAGCATAAACTATTTTGTAAACTACGCAAAAAAATATAGCCAGATACATAATACCGAATATTCTTTTATGCTATATCAACTTGCTTTGGCTGTTAAAAAAGTAGTTAAAAAAATAATAAAAAAATTATCCACCTATCCTACTAGTGAAAAGTTAGAAAACCTAATTTTAGAATATAAAAACTTTTTAACTAAAAAGGCGGACAACGCTTTTGGCGCAATGGTTAGGCTAAACTTTATTTATACGCTAGACGGTGGGGACAACCCAGGTAGGATAGACGCGTATTTAAAAGATTTTGCTATGCAAGAAAATATAATTGACGTGTTTAAAGAGTTTTTTACGGATATGATTTGCGTTGGCTCTTGGAACGTTTATCTGCAAGAAAACAACGAGTTTACTAAGGCTTGTTTAATTGCTAGTAGGGGAATTAGCAAACCAAATTTATGTTTAGCGGTAGATAAAGATACCCCGCAAGACGTTTGGCAACTTGCCGTTACAAATATAAAAACGGGTGGAAATCCTGCACTATATAACCATAAAGCCTTTGTTAAGGGGCTAGTTAAAAGGGGAGTAAAATTAAAAGACGCTAAAAAAGTTGCTTTTGGCGGTTGTACCGAAACGCTTATAGACGGTATGACTAACGACGGCTCTACCGATGGCGGAGTAAACACCGTGCAAGTGCTAGCAGATTTGCTTTTAGAAAAAAACGACTTTACAAGTTTTGATAGTTTGCTTTTAGCATACAAGCAAAAACTTGCCGAATATATTTATTTGGTGCAAGACCAACTAAACGAAAATAGCATAAAGCGTAGCCAAACGGAATTTCAGTTAATAAGGAGTTTGCTTTGTAGGGGCTGTATAGAAAGTGGATTAGATTTTAATAACGGTGGCGCTGTGTATAACTTTAGTACTTTTAATATTTGTTCGCTTGCAAATACTGCCGATTCGTTATACGCAATAAAAACTTTGGTGTACACGCAAAAAAAATACACTTTGCAACAAGTTTGCAATTTTATTAAAGATAATTTCGAAAACGCACAAGGGTATTTAAAAGATTTAAACAACCTTAAATTTTATGGCAACGATAATAACGCGGTAGATTTTATAGCAAAAGAAATTTTTGATTTCGCTTGCGAAAAAATAGAATCTCGCCCACTTTTAAGGGGACAAAACGGTATGTTTTTCCCTGCGTGCATAATGTTTAATTGCGTTAGCGAAATAGGTGCTATGACAAGTGCCACACCCGACGGAAGAAAGGCTTTTACAGATATTTCCGATAGTGGCGGTGCTATGACGGGTAAAGATAAAACTAGCCCAACCGCACTATTAAATTCGGTAGGCAAAATAAATCCTAGCAAGGCGTTGGCAACTTGGGTAACAAATATAAGGTTTTCCGTTAAGTCGCTCAGTGGCTCTCTTGGAGAAAATGCTTTTAAAAATTTGGTTTTAACCTATTTTAAACACGGTGGCAACCAACTACAAGTATCCGTTGTAGATAAAAGTCAATTAATAAAAGCCTTACAAGACGATAATTTGGCAAAATCCATAGTAGTTAGGGTGGGTGGTTTTTCTTCTAGATTTTACGATTTGTCTATAAACGTAAAACAAAATATAATAAACAGAACCGAATATTAAAATAAAAACTTAGCAAAAGCAAGTCTAAAAAGTTAGGCTTGCTTTTTTTGTTAAAAAGTTTTACCAACCAAATTAAAATATAAATTGTCTAACTATTATAAAGAATAATTTGGGGACTGGTATGAAATACGTTTTTAACAGATTTGAGTTAAAATATATGGTTACGCCAAAGCAAATGGAACAAGTAATTGCTTTAATTGGGGATAGGTTAAGCCCCGACGAGTATGGCGAAACCACAATACAAAGTTTATATTACGATACGGACAATTATAGGTTAATCCGCCGTAGTATAGAGCGTCCTACCTATAAAGAAAAAATTAGGTTACGCAGTTACGGACTGTTAAAGCCTGGTGAAAAGGTGTTTTTAGAGCTCAAAAAAAAGGCGTATTCTTCGGTGTTTAAACGCAGAATTAGACTAACGGAAACAGAAGCGGACAACCTACTTTTTAATAAAATAAAGCCGTACGATAGCCAAATTTTAAGAGAGATAGAATACTTTAGAGATTTATATGGTAACTTACGCCGTAGCGTGCTTATTTTATACGATAGAACGGCTTTTTTTGGCGACGACGAACTTAGGGTTACCTTTGATAAAAACGTTAGATATCGTACCGAAAGGTTAAATTTAAGTTCTGACTTAAACGGAACGCCACTTATAACGGACGGTAAAATTTTAATGGAAATAAAAATAAAAGGCGGTATGCCAATTTGGCTTAGTAAAATTTTATCGGAATTAAAAATATATAAAACAAGGTTTAGTAAATACGGAGAGGCGTATAAAAATATACTAAAGCAAAATTTACTTTTTAAGGAGAAGGTAGTATGAAAATTTTTGAAACCATTTCTAAAAACAGTTCTTTAAGTGTACAAGCATTTTTTATTTGCTTGGGTGTAGCACTAATTGTGGGTGTAATATTTTCTTATTTATGTTCGTTTAAAATGCGTTCTAGCAAGCGTTTTTTCGTAACGGTGGCAATGCTCCCCGCAATAGTAACTTTGGTGGTTGCTTTTGTTAACAGAGAAATTGGCACGGGTATTACAATTGCAGGCGCGTTTAGTTTAGTAAGGTTTCGTTCGGCTCAGGGTAGCGCAGAAGAAATAGTAGTAGTGTTTGTGGCAATGGCAGGTGGACTTGCTTTTGGTACGGGATATATTGCATACGGCGTTATATTCTTGCTTGCTATGGGGCTAATTTATTTGGTGTTAGAATATACTAATATTTGGTCGCACAAAAAGCAAAAAGAAGAAAGAATACTTAAA
>JAGAUH010000117.1 GCA_017620875.1 Clostridia bacterium | reverse complement strand
TAATCGTTAGGAACGGTTATTGTTGCACCAAAAGTTATTCCGCAATTTGGCGTACTCCAATAACTTCTAAAACTTGCACCTTCTACCATTACGAACTCGCTTTCTTCTGCTTTTACGCTTTCCGCCTTTTTAAGTATACCAAATTGGGATAAGCCCAAGCCTATCCCTAAAACAAATAAAAAACTTAAAAAACTTAACAATATCTTTTTCATATTAACCTTCTTTTTTTACTTTGCCAAACCTTCTAGTATTAAAATTTTATCATTAAATTTGCTTTTTATGAATATGTAAAAGTGTCAAAAAAATGTGTTTTTGTATCATTTTAAAATAATTATCCATATTAGCAAATATATTGTAGCGTTTTATAAGTAAAAAGAAAACTCAATTATTAAGAACTTGTTTTCATTTTTTAATATTTTTTATTTTTTTACAAAAAATATATAAAAGTTTTTAATATTTTACTAAATATAGTCGGTTTTATTGTGAAATTTATTAATGGCTAGCGAAACTAATACCCCCAACGTGCAAAGCACTGCGGTTTGTCCCAAAAAAACTGTTAGCATACCAAAAAAATAAGTGTGCCAAACGTTTGAAAAAGACATAAAAGTTATAGGCACCAAAACGGCGTTTAAAATAACGTTTAACAGTATACAAACTAGGGTTTTTAAGCCGATATTACGTAATTTTTTAGATATAATATAGGTTAAAAAACTAGATAAAAAAGTGGCAAGTGTGCCAAAAACTATATCTAGTATACCGTTGCCAAACAAGTTAGAAAAAAAGCATCCTACCGTTAAGCCAACTACCGCTTCTGGATAAAATATGGCTAGCACCGTAAGACACTCCGAAAACCTAAACTGCACTACCCCGTAAGAAAGTGGCGCTATCGCCACCGTTAAAACAAAATAAAGCCCAGCAATAATTGCAGTTTTTGCTATTTTTTTACTCATAAAAAAACCTCGGTTGTTTTATAGAAGTGTTTTCCGAAAACCTTCTAGAAAAAGTATATTACAAAGACAAAAAAATAGCAAGCAAAAACCACTTGTAATTTTTTTGAAATTTAGGTATAATTTATATATGATTAAGATTTGGGCAAAAACTTTAGTAAAAGATAAAATAACGCAAGACCTAGTTTACGAAATAAACGCAGACAAAATGGTATGGTCACTTTTTTTTGACGTACTATGCGAAATATGCGGTTCTTTAGATATACCTACACCCGTACTTCTTAAAAGCCACACCTTAAATTTTGCAAAATACAATTTCGTTCAGTTTACAAAATCCGACTTTGTAGAAAGAGTTGATTTTGATAAATTGCATTTAGAATTTTTAAAGCAATAGTTTTTGTATAATATTAGTTATTTTGCAAACACTACTCTTAAGGAGGGCATTTATGAAAATAACTAGTATTATTGCTTTTATTTTATCTATAGTAGGCGCAATAAATTGGCTACTCGTAGGACTATTTAGATTTAACCTAGTGGGTTGGGCGTTTAGTTTTTTACCTATGCTAGCAAACGTTGTTTACATTTTAGTTGGTTTAGCAGGACTATGGTTAATATTTTTTATATTTTTCTACAGGCCGTTTAAAAGAGTTTCTTAATAGGTTATAAATTTTTTATAAGCAAGCACGCTAGTTTTTACAAATTAGCGTGCTATACTTTTGTTTTTAAGGTATAAAACAATAAAAACACAATTAAAGTAAAAAATTTTTAATAAAAGTCTTTACAAAAAAATAAAAAAATGTTATTATATTTATAGCCTTAGTTGGCAAACAAAATCGCTCATTATTTCCCCCCTTATCATATATTGTTAAAAGGTAGATTATTTTAGTATAATCTACCTTTTAACTTTTTTTTAACGCTTTTGTCCCTTACCACTTTACGCAAATATATAATAATATTTCTGTGCATTAATATAATATTTTAACAATAATTAATATAATATTTTTCTTATAATAATTAAAATCGGTATTGAAATTAAATTATAATGTACGTCCTCTCATGTACGCAAGGGGCGCAACTTCGATGCTTCCGCGCTCCATATGCTTTGCAAAGGTCTCCGCACCGAACATATCAAAC
>JAGAUH010000116.1 GCA_017620875.1 Clostridia bacterium | reverse complement strand
CGAAAATAATATTATTACTGATAAAGCAATTACTACTAATAAAATTATCCAAAAAGTTATGTTTAATCCAGGACGATAACTTTTTATTTTTTCTGCTTTATTTCTTAATTGTTCTATCATACTGCTATTATCTTTTTTCCCCTGCTTTTTAGATTTTTGACACATTTTGCACATTCACCTTATAAAAATTTATTATATCATATAACCTAACCACAACTAATTATATCATATACCCTCTTAAGAATCAATCCCCAAAAAGTAGAATTATATATTTTTTTGTCGATTTATAATATCATAAAAATTGTATTATATAATATTTTTACAAAATATTCATTAAACAACTATAGTCAATAAAAATACAAAACAAAAAAGGTGTGAGAAAAATCTCACACCTTTTTTAGTTGTTAAATATTATTATACGTTTTGTGGCTCTTGTGGTCTTTCCCAAGGGTTTTTACTTCCGTTTTTATGGATGTCTTTTAAGTCTTCTATCTTGCCGTTTACTTCTGCTTGAATTTGATTTACAGAAATATTAGCAACTTCTAATATACTATCTATAAGCGCGTTAATTTGAGTCATAGCGGAATTAATAGTGCTATCTACAAGCAACTTAATTTGTAGTTGTAAAGCGTCTCTTTTAGCCTTAATTTCGTCTTTAACGCCGTCTGCAGACTCTTTTAACCCCTCAGCGTAATCTCTTAAATCTTCTAAATTTGCTTGGTTATTTTCTTTTGCGTTTTTATATTCTTCAAACGCAGTTAAATAAGTTTCTTTATTCTCTACGTAAGTTTCTAGTTCGGTTTTAATTTCTGCTAGTTTAGTCTCAATTTGAGCCTTTATGCTATCGTAACTATTTTTAATATTTAGACAAGCACTATCTAAACTTGCTAAAAGTTGAGCAATTACCGCATTATCTTTAAGGGCGTCGTTTTGGCTAATATAATCTTTAATAGCCTTTATTTTAGTTTCCGTTACGGCGTAAGCCCTGTCAAAATAGAATTGCATTTTTTCTTCTAGAGTGTGTAAATCTTTAGTTTCTTCTCTAGATTTTTTAATTTTTTCTACAAGTTCGGTTTCGGATAGTTTTGCAACGTCTAAATTAGATAAATCTTGATAGCATTCTTTTACCATATCTTTAAGTTTATCTTTGCCAATTTTTACCATTTCGTCTACACGAATACCTAGTTCGCTAACTTTATTGCTAGTTGCTTGCTTAATATCGTTAAACAATTTTTCTGCCCCGTCGCCGGAAACGGAAATAGTAAAGTTTTGCTCCGTTACGCTACCGCTAATTACAAAGCCGTATTCTTCGCAAAGTTCTAAAAACTTTAAAGATGCTTCTTGTATGGTTAGCCCTGTGTAACTACTAAACTTTTCTAAAAGGTAAATGCCGTCTTCGTTAGAAGCGGTTACGGAAATAACTTTATCTTCCTCATCAACGATAAACTCAATTTCTGGGTTTACGGATAAAGTTACTATTTGTTGTTCTGCGTCAGTAGTTGGCGTATCCGTACAAGCTGTAAAAGAAAAACAGCCTATTGCCATAACCAAACTTAACGTGCAAAGTATTAACGCTTTAGTTAGTCTTTTAAATTTTGTCATGATTTTTGCCTCCAAATATTTTGTTTACGCATATTTAGACAATATTAAAAATAATTTGGTTGGTAAAAATTTAAAATTTTTTTAATATGTTTAACCCAAAAACAAATAAGGCGTTTGAAAAACCAAACGCCTTATTATTTAATTTTGTTAAGTTGATTTTTTAATTAACCTTCTGAACTGTCTCCGGCAGAAGAACTAGAAGTAGTTACTAAATCACCTACTAGTCCGTTTGCAGTAATCTTATAAGTGGTATCTGCAGTAGCATAATTACTATTATGAGGGTGAGTATGACCAAACCACCAATCGGAATCCGCTCTATATGGTTCGCCTGTTTCTCCATCAATTTCTTGGTTGATACCTTGTAATACTTCGTAACCAGGGTCAAACGCAAAGAAACCAACTGCATACTCTTCTGTTCCAGAATATCCTATAGCAGAATAAGGAACGAACATTTCTACCGTACTAGTAACGGTTGTACTATTAACGTTGAAAGTTTTAAAACTAAATAACCAACAATTTACTGCTATTTCATCTAGTTTACCATTAGTAGAAACGTGAACGACCGTATTACCCGTTGAGGTAATAAAGTTCATTTCTACGTTAAGGTTTTGCCACCACTCTAAAGTATTGTCAGTTACAACAGAAGTAGAAACACCTTCGTAAGCAACGTAGATACCCTTAGTACCCATAAACGCCATTACTTTAAAGCCTTTTCCGCTACCGTTTGTAGATCTACTTTCGTAGTAGTTTGCCTTAGAACCAGTCCAATCTGCAATAGAACCGTCTACCGTGATATCACCGTCGGTAATAGCCAAATCGCTAGCAAGTGCTTTTAAAGAGTTTGCATCGGCTTTAGCAAGAGCATTTTCAAAACTAAATGCCATACCCCAACCCATAACGCCAACGTTTACGGTAATATCTTCTTCGCTTAAACCGGTAATTCCACTAGTTTGGAAAACTACTAATCCGTTTATGCTTAAATAAATTTGACCTTTATTAAACCAAACGCCCATTTTAGCGGCGTTGCCGTTTGTATATAACATACCAGGCACGCAAACGAATGCGTTATCCCAAGCAAAGCCACCTGTTAAACTTCTTACGGAGTAACTAACCCAATTGTTAGCGCCGTAAGCAGGCTCGCCTTTATCTGTGTTGCCGTTAATAGCGTCTATTGCAAAGAATAGTTCGTGAGTAGCGCTTCTTATAACTAAACCAACCTTTGGTGCAGGATCGTTATTGATAGGATCACCTGCCTTAACGTCTGCTTGGAAATAGAAGTTTTCGCCACCAACGGAAGTTGCCCAAGTATAAGCGTCTCCCGCACCAGAACTAATACCACTACCAGGTCCTAATACCCAAGTACCAACTTGTTTAGCACTTTCGCTTGCATCACCAAATACTAGGTTAGAAACAGAACCGTCCGAATCGGAAGTAGTAACGTGTAATTCTTTTATTTTTTCGTCGTTAGCATCGCTAGTAATTCTGTAATTAGTAACTTCTAAACCAACGTTAAAAGATACGATTGCAGGATATATAGCACCGCTTAAACTATAAGTTGTATTAAATATAACTTCTCCGTCTGCTAAGAACTTAAAGATATTGCCTTGTCTATAAATAGCAAGCGTTGTAGAAGTTGCTTGTGGGTTAAATTTGCCATCTGGAGATTTAACTTCGCTACCCCAAGGATAGTTCCATTCGTTTTTAGAAATCCAACCAAAGTTTGTACCAGTCATTTGCTCTGGAGTAGCCATAATTTCTTGTCCAACAGCACAGTCCGCATAGAATAAAATTCCGTTACCTTCTGCATTTTGGAATAAGAAACCAAACTTAGGCCACATATCGTTATAAGAACCGGTAACCGTAAAGGTTGCTTCTGCATATAAAGTTGTAGAACTTTCGTTTATAAAGTATAGATAGTTGTGGTCGCCATCGGTTGTAGATAAAGTAACTTTTCTGTCTGCATAATGGATATTATCTTCGTAGTGGTCGTTGTTAACGTTCCAAGTAACGCTAGATTGAACTAAATCGTTACCTTCGATACTACCAAAAGTTGCACCGTTTTTCTTAACAGGAGTGTTTTCTCTAATTTCTTCTATCTTTGCAAGAATTTCTTGTCTATCAGTCATGTAAGAATAATCTTTAACTTCCATACCGGTGTTAAAGCACAACAATCCGTAAACTGCTTCTACGTCGTCTTGCATACCACGTTGTTCTGGCGTTTCAAAGAATAATACGTCGTTTACCATAAAGTAGAAGTAGTTATCTACCCTCGCCATAGCAAGTTTAGTATAGTTACCTGCTCCTTTATAACTAATTAACGGAGCGTTTGCAGTGATTTCTGTAGAACCCCAGTCCCAATCGCCACCACCAATTTTACTTTGAGTGTAACCAACTGCTTTGTTAGTGTAGTTGTTGTACGCGTCTATATAGAAGAAAGTACATGCTTGGTCGTTTTTAGCAATAAGTCCTAGTTTAGGATATCCGTCTGCTAAATAAGCGGCAGGAGCATAAACGTTAAAGTATGCTTCTAAATAAACTAAATCTCCACCAACGCCGTTTAAATAAGCAAATTGGTCTCTTGGAGCCATAGTTTTAACTGACTTAGTAGTTGTGGTATCGTTTGTTAAATCGTAACCGTAGTTAGTATAGAAAGTTGTTTCGCCTGCAGTTGCAGTACCAAAAGTTGCGCCAACGTTACGTTTAATTGCTTCTGGAACGTCTGCGTTTACGTAAGTATAAGGCGTAGCAAGTTTTTCGTCGCTAACAGGTGTAATAGTTGTGTTGTTTTTATTAGCAAGTACCATAACTTCGCTAATTTTAAAGGTTTGATATTTTTGAGTAGACTCGTTATAGTTACCCGCAATTTCAATTTCTATTTTCTTTACAGGAAGTTCTGCAAATTCTAGTATAGCGGCGCCACCTGGGTAAACAACACCACCCATATCGTAGTTGTATTTGCTATAATCAAATTTCCAATCATCTACGATAACTTGTTTATCTCCACTTGTAGATTTATACGTGATAGTAGTTTTAGTAATAGCGCCATCTAATAAACGACGACTATACTCTCTTGTAAAGTGTAGCATTATTGCTCTTACGTTTTTATATTCGTTGCCAAAATCTATTGTGATGCTTGGGGCAACGCCGGCAGAAGTTGTAGAACCG
Organism: Clostridia bacterium; assembly: GCA_017620875.1. Lineage (GTDB taxonomy): Bacteria > Bacillota > Clostridia > Christensenellales > Borkfalkiaceae > UBA4675. The sequence goes on along the minus strand of JAGAUH010000116.1, from coordinate 3,185 downwards.
TTAAAGTAAACGTCTTGAGTTATTTCACCAATATCAACCGGGTTATGATACATAACTAATCCGTCGGTTAAATAACTTAGCGCTGGAGAATCGCTACGAACCCTAGTTGCGCTTACGTTGTTTACGTTTGCAACGTTTTCGTATCCGCTAACTTCGGTAGGTAGTGGTTGATATCCGTAAGTTGGTCCGTTCGTATACATAATCTCTTTGCCGTTATGATTTACAAATTGTACCTTATCTATTGCAAGCGCTCTACCATTTTGGATAGTCATTCTGTTTTTAAAGGTGTGGTAAGCAATATAAACTTCGTCACCAACTTCGATAAAACTATGGTGTCCTGCAGTAGTAATAACGCCGTCCCACTCGAAAGTAGTTCTTATAACCGAACCACCGTTATAAGGGTCAACTTTTACGAAACTATCAAGCGGATTTGTAGAAGTTGCAAGTCTTATTTGATAGTTTACGTCTTCGTAGTGATAAACAGAGAAAGTAAGCATATAAGTTCCGTTTCTCTTAATCATAAACGGACCTTCGTTAACACCCCAAGCCTTTGCAGAACCTTCGTGCTCTACAACAGGGCCATCTACGGTCATACGCTTGTTTTGAGTAAGTAAGTTTACCGTAGAATAATCTGGAGTAAACCAGTCTAACATTTTAACACCGTAAATACATTGTTCTTCTGAGCCTTCTCTATTAGAACCCCAACCAGAATAATACATATATTTAATTCCGTTGTCATCTACAAACGGAGATGCGTCGATAGTGTTAAGACATTGGAAATCTGCATTAACTAAATTATTGCTAAAAGAGAAATCAAATACGGGTTTCGTTACGCTTAAATCTTGTCCGTTAGAGTTTTTAAACCCATCTGGATGGATAAACGGACCGTTTGGCTCTTTTGCATATAATACCGATAAATATTGATAAGTAGTCCTGTTTGCGCCAACGAAGTCTTCGTTTTCGTCGTATCTTTCTGCATTGTAGAACATAAAGTAGTTATAAGTTTCACCTTGAATAACCATACCAGTTTCATCATAAATAATTTCTGGAGCCCAATAGTTTGTATAAGCCCAGTTATTATTAAAGTCCGGTAGGTATACGGCGCCCATATCTTCCCAGTTTACCATATCTTTACTTCTCCACGCTTGGAAACCCGTACATCCAATTTGGTCAGAAGTACCATAAGCGTAGAAGTATCCGTATTCGGTACTGTTTTTATCGCTAATGTAAATAACGGTAGGGTCTGCTACTTCGAACTTTAATTCGTTATAGTAGAATAAGTTTCTGTTGTATTCAGAATCTACTTCTCTATAGTCTTCGTAGTTGAAACCCGTAGTAGTGGTTTGAGAACCACCGCCCATAGTTACGGAACTACTATTAGTAGTCGTGCTAGAAGAAGCACTGCTAGTAGCCGAACTTGGCGTAGTACTAGAAGAACTTGGTTTTGTACTAGAACTGCTAGGTTTTACACTAGAAGAACTAGGCGCTTGAGCACTGCTAGAACTTGGCTTGCTAGTTGCACTAGGCGCTTGGCTTGAGTTAGAACTAGTAGCCGGTTGAGAAGAACTTGGCGGACTTGGTGGCGTAGATTTTTTACAAGATGCAAAAAAAGGAACTGCCATAATAAGCACCAAAATTAATGCTAAAATTCTTTTCATTGTTTTCTCCTTTTATTTTTTTGGATAAAATCCACTATTATACATTTTAATTTTATCAAAAAAAATTAATTTATGCAAGAAAATTATTTATTATTTAATTAATACTTTATAACACTTTTACGGTTTTTTGTGTTTTTTTGCAAAAACTAATGCAAAAAATTTTTTATTATTTTAGATTTTATATGCAATTTTACCGTTTTAAAACTACAAGTTTACTAAATATAACAACTTTTTTATAAAATCGGTTGATAAAACGTAAACTAAAAAGCCTTATCGGTTGATAAAATATAAACATTTTCTTGACAATGATAGCAAATTTTGCTATTATTTAAATATGGATAGAGAATCTTTAAAAGGCGTATCTACGGTAAACACGTTGCCACTTATGGACAAATCTAACGACGACCAGATAGAGGCGTTTGGCAGAGCCATTTCTTCTAAAATAAGGTTAGAAATGTGTAGGCAAATTATACAAAAACCTATGACGCTAGTAGAAATTGCAAAACTTAATAACATAACTAACTCTACCGCACTATTCCACCTAAAAATATTACAAGAAGGTGGCATAGTAGAAGGTAAATATTTACCTGGTAAAAAAGGCAAAGCCCTAGTTTATTTTGTTAAACATTGGGGAGTGTTCTTCGATTTAGCAAACGTACAAGATAACCAAATACACGTGCACGAACAAAGCGTTGGCGTTGGCGAATACGTAGAGGCAGATTTAAAACTTTTAAATATAGCCACAAAAGAACAAATAGTTCACCTAGAACAAAACCGTACCTTTGCTAGCGAGCGTTTTAACGCCAAACTACTTTGGACGGAAGGCGGTAAGGTTTCTTACGCGTTCGAAAACAATTTTACCTTTGATACCACCGTTCAGGAAATAACGCTTAGTTTAGAAATCTGCTCCGAAGCGCATTTTTATAGAAACGATTGGAAAAGCGATATTACCTTTGCAATAAACAACGTAGAGTTAGGCACGTACACGTCCCCCGGCGACTTTGGTGGAATAAGGGGTAAACTAAACCCTGCTTGGTGGGGGGACGAAAATTCGCAATACGGAATATTAGTTATTATATCTATCACTTCAGAAGGTACTTTTTTCAACTCTCAAAAGGTATCAGATATAACCTTAGAGCATTTAAAATTAACCCAAGATAACAAAATATTATTTTCTATTTATAACAAACCTAACTGCGAGTTTTTTGGCGGATTTAACATTTTTGGCGATTGTTTTGGCAATTATCCACAAAACATTTTACTTACTGCAAAATATAAACCCAATAAAGAAAACTAACCACACACTTAGACAAAAAAATTTTAAAAGAGTTTGACTTTTTATCAAACTCTTTTTCTATATTTACTTTTATTTTTACTAACAAAGGGCATTTGCTTTTTCGCAAATGCCCTAGTTTTATATAAAGTTGCGTTAAAGTATATAAAAAGACACAAAACGTAGTTTATAGATGACATAATAAACATCCACCCGACTATCGGGTGGTTTTTACTTTTCGGGCATAGCCCTTG
>JAGAUH010000017.1 GCA_017620875.1 Clostridia bacterium | reverse complement strand
CGAGTGTGGCGCGGTAGAGAGCATTTATTTTGCTAGGGGTATACACCCATATAGAAAAAATAAAGATAACGTTTTTGGTTGGGTGGTTAGTTTATCTACCCAAGTTCAAAGAGACGTTGCTCAAGATAAGATATTAAAATATCTTAACCCAAGTTGGATAGTAGATATAATTATGCTTTCGGGTAAAAAGGATACTCCAAAATCGGGGGTTATAGACCAAATAAAAATAAGGAACGTTTTTGGCGGAATTTCTACCATAGGCTTTAAAAGTTGCGACCAAGGTAGAGAAAAGTTTCAGGGAAGTAGTTTAGATTTCGTTTGGTTTGACGAAGAACCACCCCAAGATATTTACGAAGAATGCAAAATGAGAGTGCTAGATAAATGCGGGGATATTTTTGGAACTATGACGCCACTAAAAGGGCTTACTTTTTTATACGATTTAATATATCTAAATAAAAATAACGATAAAGAAATTTGGTATGAGTTTATGGAATGGGGGGATAACCCGTACCTATCTAAAAAGGAAGTAGAAAGTTTAACTTTATCTATGTCGGATGACCAACTAGATAGCAGAAGATACGGGCATTTTAGGACGGCAGAAGGGCTAGTTTATCCCGAATTTGACGAAAACGTTATGGTTATAGAGCCTTTTCCCGTACCGAAGGAGTGGTACGATAAATTATCTATAGACCCGGGGCTTAATAACCCTTTATCTTGCCATTGGTACGCAGTAGATTACGACGATAACGTTTACGTTATTGCAGAGCATTACGAAAAGGGTAAAAGTATAGATTATCACGCCCAAAAAATAAAAGAAATATCAAATGCTCTTGGTTGGCAAACGGATAGTAAAGGTATGGTAAGTGCGCTAATAGATTCGGCGGCTAACCAAAAAACTTTGGCTAGTAGCAAAAGCGTTACAGAACTTTTTTACGATAACGGGATACTTGTAAATCCAAAGGTAAATAAAGATATGTTTTCGGGGATAAATATTGTAAAAAAATATTTAAAATTAAGAAAAATTTACGTATTTAAAAATTGCATAAACCTTATAAGAGAGTTTAAAAGTTATTGGTGGGGAGATGGCGACACGCCTAAAAAATACGACGACCACTGCCTAGACGAACTAAGGTATTATCTTATGAGCAAGCCTAATAACGAGCAAAAAGCAAAGCCTTTATCCATAATCCAACAGGATAAAGAAAGGAGGATTAGAAAACTAAAAAAAGGAAGGTGAAAAAGTGGCAGACGAAATAGAAAAAGCCAAAAAAGCGTTAATAAAAAAAGCCCTAGGGTTTAAAACTAAAGAGATTATAGAAGAATATTCTTCTACGGATGGGCAAATAGTTTTGGTAAAGAAAAAGGTAACGGAAAAAACCGTTCCGCCAGATTGCACGGCAATAAAAATGCTAATAGAAGGGCAAGACGGCAAAGTTTATTTAACCGACGAAGAATTAGAGCAAGAAAAAGAAAGACTGTTAAAACTTTTAAAGGAGAAGATAGATGGAAATAAAAAAAATTAATAACGTTGTGTGTGATTTGCAAGGGTGTAAAAATTTGGCAACTAAGCAAGTTTTGTTTAATAAATATAGCCCCGTAGGGCTAAACTTATGCAATAAATGCCTTATGAATTTATACGACTTAATGGCGGAATACGCACATAAAGGCAAGGTGAAAAATGGCAAAAAGCAAGGATAAACTCTTTTTAGAAGAACTCGTTAGCGAAGTGAGAGAAGATTTTTTAAGTCGCCAAAAAGAAAAGTTTAGTTTAGAGCGTCAGTGGGAACTAAATATGGATTTTTTGTATGGTAACCAATATGCAAAAATAAATATAGACGGCGAAATTAGCGACGAAGAAAAAGATTTTTTTTGGCAAAGTAGAAAAGTTTATAATCACATAGCCCCTATTATAGAAGCAAGGGTTTCTAGGCTTGGTAGGGTTAGACCTACTATGAGCGTTAGGGCCAGTGGGGACGAAGAAAGCGATATTAAAACGGCAAAAATAGTTTCTAACGTGCTAAATTCTACTTGCGCTAGGCTAGACTTAGATAATCTTATAAAAAAGGCAACCGACTGGTCAGAAGTTACGGGTTCTAGTTTTTACAAAGTGGTTTGGAACAATAATCTTGGCAAAAAGTTGGGAGAAGTAAACGGACAAAGCGTGTACGAAGGGGACGTTGATATAGAAGTGGTTTCCCCGTTTGAAATTTATCCCGATAGTCTTTTTAGTCAAGACGTTTCCGACTGCAAAAGTATTATACACGCAAGGGCTATGCACGTAGAAGATATTTATCAAATTTACGGCGTAGAAGTAGAAGGCGAAAACTTGCAAAATCTACTCACTTATAAAAGTAGAAACGGTTTTTCTACAACCAAAAAAAGTTATTCGGACTACGCGTTAGTTATAGAGCGATACGAAAAGCCTAGTAGGGCTTATCCTAACGGCAGGGTTGTTAGCGTTGCAGGTAATAATTTACTATACGTTGGAGAATTGCCTTATATAAACGAAAAAGATTGTAAAAGAGATTTTCCTTTTGTAAGGCAAGTGTGCCTACCGCAAACGGGGTGTTTTTTCGGTATTAGTATAGTAGAGAGAATTATACCTATACAAAGAGCGTTTAACGCGGTAAAAAACAGAAAACACGAGTTTTTAAATAGGATAAGTATGGGAGTAATTACCGTAGAAGACGGTGCGGTAGACGTAGAAGAACTTGCGGACGACGGGTTATATCCCGGTAAAGTAATAGTGTATAGGCAAGGTAGTAATCCGCCTAGCATTATGAACGCGGGCAACTTTCCTAACGACTTTTCTTACGAAGAAGAAATGCTTAAAAACGAGTTTACCACTATTAGTGGGGTAAGCGAATTTACAAGGTACGGGGACTCTAAGGTCAATATGGCAAGTGGCGTTGCGTTGCAATTATTAATAGAGCAAGACGATACTAGG
>JAGAUH010000115.1 GCA_017620875.1 Clostridia bacterium | reverse complement strand
TCTCTTTAAAGTTTTGCTCGTTATAAATATCTAAATCCGTAGTACCCCTTTTTGTAAAGTAAACCGAAGTGGTGCTATCTACCAACTGAAAAGTATCTTTATCACCCGTGTAAATTGCGGTAGAATAAGGGTATTTTTTTGCAAGCGAGCCAATAATATCGTCGGCCTCAAAGCCTGCCTTTTCGTAGTGGCAAATACCCATTGCGTCTAACACTCTTTTCATAATAGGTATTTGCACCAAAAGTTCTTCTGGAGTGGCGTGCCTACCCGCTTTGTACTCTGCGTACATTTTATGCCTAAAAGTAGGCTCTTTGCGGTCGAAAGCAACTATTATATATTTTGGATTATGGTCTTCTTCTATCTTAAGTAACATATTTACAAAAGAAAGTACCGCATTGGTCGGTGTTCCGTCCGGTGCGGTAAGCATTGGCGTTGCGTAAAACGCTCTGTTTATTAAACTGTTTCCATCAATTAGTACTAATTCCATTATTTACCTACGATAATTAGATTTTTTAAATATTCTAAAGTGTTGTATACGTTTTTATTGCCTATATAAGAAGGCTTTGTTCCGCCAATGTAACTATCTGCTAAAACCTTGTTGCTTGCCGTAACTTTTAGCATAACGATATTTTCGTGAGATACGTTAAACACCACTATATCGTTTATTGCGTTATACATAATTCCGTCTTCTATAACCACTTTATCTAAAATACGATTAAACCTAAAGTTGATATCTACGTCTTCTTTATTAAGCAAAATAAAAATATCCGTAAGCGCTTGGTTAGCGTCTTTTACTTGTTGAAAATAAATAGGCTCGTCTTTAACGTCCCTTAAATTTTCTATAACGATACCAAAAAAGTAAGAAAAACAAGGATCGTCTTGCCCTGCTAAAGTAAAACTATTTACGGTTATTTTTATAACTTCGTAAAAGGTACTTCTGTTTATTTCGTCCATAAGGTCGTACAAACTAGCCATTTCTTTTACAACGCTATCTAGTTCTTCTGCGGTGGCAGTTTCTTCTGGAAGTTTGTCCGCATAGGTTTTTAGTTTTTCTACAAAAACTTGAGATTTATCTAACGCTTTTAAAAGTTTATCTACGCTAGAGAGATATTCTACCAAGTTTTCTTCTGTACAAGTGGCAAGTTTGTTTAATATTGGTTTAACCGCAGGGAAATACGCTTCGTTTAGCGGATCTATCCTTTCTTTAACGTTAAGAGATAAAAATTCTTCTCCGTTGCCCCACTTTTCGCCCGCCATCCTTAAAACGTTGGTTACGGCAATTTTAACGGACAAAATAGAATTGTCGCCTTTATAATCTAGAGCGGATAGTGCCGTACCTACGAAATCGGTATTTTCTTCTGCCGTTATTAATTCTTCTAATTTTGGGTATATTTCGCAAATGCCTAAAAACTCTTTAGAAGTAGACATTTTATATTTTTTACCATCTAACCCCGTATATTCGGCTTTACCTAAAGCATCAAAGGCTTTGCAAGAAAGGTTTGTGGTTGCTTTAAATAAAGCACTATCTCCAACTATACCACAAGTTTTAAATACCCCGTTATATTTTTCGGCTAAAACCGTTTGACTTAGTTGCGTTTCGCCTTTATTTACTAGCCCTATATATCCGTTAATCGGCAAAAACGCGGTAGAAAAACCAATAAGCAAGGTTATTATACTAATTAACACACCTACCCTTTTACTAGTTTCGCTTTGCGTTTCTTGTATGCGCTTTGTAATGAGATAATACACTAATAACAAAATTTTATCTATGATAACGGATACCAAAACGAAAGTAACGGGAACCAATAACGCTTTTATTAATACGAGCAAAGAACCCATAAAATCTACGTCTACGCTAAGATTTTTATTTTCCATAAGGGCGTTACTAATTTTTGTAACGACTTTATCGTAAAAATGAGTTGCCAATAGTTTTGCGATAAAAAATCCCAAAACCACACTACAGATTAGTACCCCTAACCTTATTAAAGTTTTTAAAGCGCCACGCTTGTATCCTTTGTATACGGATAAAGAAAATAATAATAGTAAAACTATAACCGTGACTACGTTAATAAAAACAATCACTACTTAAAACTCCAAAACGCTATTATTTTCGTACTTTAAAAATTTTATTTTAAATTCGCCATCTAAAATCTCTTGCGACTCTTGCGTTATTTGCCAATTAGATAATTTATCTAAATCCTCGAAAAACGTGGTGGCTTGTCCATCTGCGTCTACTTTTGTAATATAAGCAGTTTTGCAATATGGTAGCATAGTTTTATAAAACTTTGCCCCGCCGATAATAAAAATATCTTCTTGATTTTCTTGTTTTAACACAATAGAGAGCTCTTTTAAAGAGTGTACCACAACCAAATTTTCTTGTGGCTCAACCATTTTAGAAGTTAAAACTATATTTTTTCTTTTAGGTAAAGGCTTACTAAAAGGAAAACTCATAAGAGTATTATACCCCATAACTACGGTTTTACCTAAGGTTGTTTGCCTAAAAAATTTCATATCTTCTTTTAGAGAAAAAAGCAAATCGTTGTTTTTGCCTATCCCCCAAAACTTGTCTACCGCTACTATTAGTTGCATTAAATTGCCACCTCGATTTTTTTATCTATCGTAGAAAATTTATAATCTTCTAAAGAGAAATCTTCTAGTTTAAAATCGTAAAAGTTTTTAACGTCTTTATTAATTATAAATTTTGGCGCGTCGTAAGTTTTGTTTTCTTTTAGCATTTGCTCTATAATAGGCACGTGCCTATCGTAAATGTGCGCGTCTGCTATTACGTGTACAAATTCGCCTACTTCTAATCCACTAACTTGCGCCATCATATGCACTAATACCGCATATTGTACCACGTTCCAATTGTTTGCAGTTATCATATCGGCAGAACGTTGGTTTAAAATTGCGTTTAGTTTGTTTCCGCTAACGTTAAAAGTCATAGAGTACGCGCAAGGATATAAACCCATTTCGTGTAGGTCGGCAAAGGTGTAAATATTTGTTAAAATACGCCTAGAAGCAGGGTTGTGCTTTAAATCGTATAAAACCCTATCAACTTGGTCAAACTCCCCTTCTTTATACTTGTGTTTTACGCCTAGTTGGTAACCGTACGCTTTACCAATAGTGCCGTTTTCGTCTGCCCAACTGTCCCAAATGTGGCTGCCGAGATCGTGAATGTTATTGGATTTTTTTTGCCAGATCCAGAGGATCTCATCGATCGCCGAGCGAAGACCTATTGGGCGGAGAGTCAAAAGAGGGAATTCCTTTGAGAGATCGTAGCGGTTTACAACGCCGAATTTTTTTATTGTGTATGCAGGGGTGCCGTCTTCCCATTTCGGGCGGACCTTTTCGTCTGTTACAAGCGTGCCGTTTTCAAGTATGTCGCGGCAGGTATCGATAAAAGCTCTGTCTG
>JAGAUH010000016.1 GCA_017620875.1 Clostridia bacterium | reverse complement strand
TTTGCTAAGGATTTTGCTTTTAAAATTGCAACGCTTTTAGACTTTAAAGGGTATTTAAACGAGTATCAAAAAATATATTACGATACGGTTTTGTCGGGGCGTGCTATAAAAGATTAGTCGTTATATATAAGTAGACGTAATATATATGCATATTATTAAATTTAAGGTTAAAAACAAGTCAAGTGTATATTTGTTACACTTGCGCTTATATTATGGGGTGTAATATGAAAACGGGGTTGTGCTTGGGTGCAGGTGGGGTAAAAGGTTTCGTTCATTTAGGGGTGCTAACCTTTTTGCAAGAAGAAGATATAGAGTTCGATTTTGTTTCGGGTTGTAGCATAGGTAGTATTATAGGCGGACTTTATTCGCTTGGGTTTACGCCGAAAGATATGGTTAAAGAAATAATAAAGGTGGGGTTTGATAACCCCCAAAAACTACTTTATTATCGTTTTACGCCACAGAGCATAAGTGAAATTTTAAAGGGAATAACGGATAACAAAAGTTTTTCTGATACCCTTAAGCCTTTTAAATGCGTTGGGGTAGAAATGTATAGCGGAAAAGAAGTGGTTTTTTCTAGTGGAAACCTTGCCGATTGTATGACGGCTTCTAGCGCTATTCCGCCTTATCTTAGACCTTATAAAATAGGTAAAACCGTTTACGTAGACGGGGCCTTTTTAAATTCCGTTCCCGCAGACGTTTTAAAAGATATGGGCGCGGATAAAATTTTATCCGTTAATTTAAGTTACGGTAGACCTTTTAACTACGGCAATAAAAGTAATTTAGATAAGTTTTACCCTAAAAACAAAGTGCCTGCGTCGGAAGTAACTCACCAATGTTATAACTTTTCCGACGTGGTTATAGAGCCCGATTTAAGAGAATTTAAGGCTTTTAGTTTAACCAATTTAGACGATTTGTTTTATATTGGTTACAACTATGCTAAAAAAATAAAAGACAAACTTTTAATTTTTAAAAAATAAAGATAAAATACAAATTAAAAAAATAAAATATTTTAAATTATAAAAGGAATTATCTGTGTTTAAAAAATTACAAATTGTTTTAATTGTTATAGTGGTGCTATTAACTAGCGTTTGGGGTGTAAAGGTAAAAAAGGCAAGCGCTAATAAAAGCGGTATAATAGTGGTTTTAGATGCGGGGCACGGCGGAATAGACGCGGGGGTTATTGCAAGCGGTGGTCAAAAAGAAAGCGACTTAAATTTGGATATTTGCTATAAGATAAAAACCGAGTTAGAAAAAAGTTGTATTGGTGTTGTTATGACTAGGCGTAGTTACGGCGGTTTATACGGCGTGGCGACAAAGGGTTTTAAACTTCGCGATATGAAAAAGCGAAAAGAGATAATAGAAAGTTCTAACGCAAGGCTAGTTGTGTCTATACATATAAACAAATGTCCGTTTGAGTACAGAAAAGGCGCTCAAGTATTTTATAAAATAGCCGATAATAGTAGTAAGACTTTTGCAAATTTTTTACAAAAAGACTTAAACGCATTGCCAAACGCCGATAAAGACAACGCTTGTTTAGTGGGGGATTATTACGTGTTAAATTGCTCTAATATTCCGTCGGTTTTGGTAGAGTGTGGCTTTTTTTCTAACAAAGAAAACGAGAGTCAACTTTTGCAAGAAGAATATAGGCTGTCTTTAGCAGGGGTAATTTCGGCAAATATCGCTAAATTTTTGCTTGGTGGATTTTAATAAAATATAGTAAAATATAACTTTTTCGCACCTTTGGTGCGAAATTTTTTTTATAAAACAGTAAAATTGGCATAAAATTTTGTAAAAATTACCAAAAATATTATTGCTTATCGTTTTGATTTATGATATAATATAATAGTTAAATATATTATACTGCCCAATTTTGGGCACGGAGTAAGTTTTGTTTAATTTTGAAGAACCTATCAGTATAGAAAAGGCCACCAATATGAGCCCGATAGTTTTGGCTTTTATAGGCGACGCGGTATATTCTTTATACGTTAGAGAAAAAAATGCTTTTACAACCGATTATAAAACCGGCGTTTTAAACGATAAAACGAGTTTAAAAGTTTGCGCCAAAGCGCAGGCGGAACTTGCCGATTTGGTGGTTGATATTTTATCGGAAGAAGAACTTGCAATTTATAAACGCGCAAGAAACGCTAAAAAGCCTAGCAAAAGTAAAAGTTGTTCGGTAGTAGAGTATAACAAATCAACGGGTATAGAAGCGGTTGTTGGTTATTTGTATATAACGGGGCAAAGGCAAAGAATAAATCAACTTTTGGAGAATATTAAATGAAAGTAGAAGGAAGAAACGCCGTAGAAGAACTTGTAAAAAGTGGAAAGGCTATAGATAAGGTTTTAGTTCAAGACGGGTTAAGAGATGCTCAAAGTAGGGCGGTAATAAACTTAATTAAGCAAGAAAAAGTTAAAATTCAGTTTGCAGACAAGTCTGCTTTAGATAGGGTTAGCGTTACGGGTAGACACCAAGGTTTCGTTGCCTTTACCGAAGAATACGAATATTGCGAGATAGAAGATATACTAAACGATTGTTGTGGGGACGATATAATTTTAGTTTTAGACGGAATCGTAGATCCGCATAATTTAGGTAGTATAATAAGGGTTAGCGAGTGTGCAGGAGTAAAGGGTATAATAATTGGTAAAAATCGTAGCGCAGGCGTAACCGAAAACGTTATAAGAATTTCGGAAGGTAGCGCAAATCACGTTAAAATTGCAAAGGTAACTAATATTAATTCTGCCATAGACACTTTAAAAGAAAATGGCTTTTGGGCTTACGCGCTAGAAGTTGGCGGACAAGATATTTATAAAACCAACTTAAAAGGTAAAACCGTTATAGTTGTTGGTGGAGAAGATACGGGGGTTAGTAAACTTACCAAGCAAAAATGCGACGTGGTAGTAGAAATTCCGCTAGCCGGAAAAGTAAACTCTTTAAATGCTAGCGTTGCTTGCGGTGTTGCCGTGTTTGAGGCGGTAAGACAAAGAAGGTGTTAATGAAAAGTATTACGGATGAAGAATTAGTAGTTTCTTATAGGGCGGGAGAAGTAGACGCTTTTAACGAGTTACATAAAAGATATAAAAACGCAATTTTATCCTACGCGCATTCGGTTTATTGTATCGGTGCCGACTTAGAAGACGTTATACAAGAAGGTATGTTAGGGCTTTTAAACGCAATAAACTACTACAATGGTAAATCCAGTTTTAAAAACTACGCTTTTTTATGTATAAAAACTAGCATTATAAAGGCGGTTACAAGGAGTTTTTCTAATAAAGACTTACCGCTTAATTCTACCGTTAGTATAAACGATTGCGAAACGGAAATAAATAGAATTTCGGAAAACCCAGAAGACGAAATTATTTTTAAAGAAAAAATAGACGCTATAAAACTAAGGGTTAAACAAGAGTTTTCTAGTTTTGAGCAAGAAGTATTAAATTTGTTTTTGCAAGGCTATTCTTATGCGGAAATTGCAAAAAAACTAAATTGTACGGCAAAGCAATGCGACAACGTTTTACAAAAAATAAAGAAAAAATTATCCAATTAATAGGAGCAAAATGGCATATTTATCATTATATAGAAGATTTCGCCCACAGAGTTTCGATAAGGTTATTGGGCAATCTCATATAACGCAAACTTT
>JAGAUH010000114.1 GCA_017620875.1 Clostridia bacterium | reverse complement strand
GAAGCCACAAGCAAGCAATTGGCAACGCTTCAACACACTTCTAACCTTTATTACACTTCGCCTTGCGGAGAACTTGCAAAACTTTTATGTCAAAAAACCGGATTTAAAAAAGTATTTTTCTCAAACTCTGGAGCAGAGTCTAACGAAGGGGCTATTAAATACGCAAGAAAATATAGCCAAGATAAATACGGAAAGGGTAGGCATACCATAATAACTTTAAACAAAAGTTTCCACGGAAGAACGCTTACTACTTTACAAGCAACCGGACAAGACGTTTTTCATAAAAATTTTAATCCGCTAACAGAAGGTTTCGAGCATATCGACGCCGAAGATTTTAACGCGTTAAACGATTTGTATAATAGAGACGATATTTGCGGAATTATGATAGAACTCGTACAAGGCGAGGGCGGTGTTATAGCACTATCTAAGCAATTCGTTTTAGCGGTACAAGAATATTGTAACAAAAAAGATATCGTGTTTATCGTAGACGAAGTTCAAACGGGAAACGGTAGAACGGGCGAACTTTATGCGTTTATGCACTACGGAATAAAGCCAGACGTCGTTACAACTGCAAAAGGGCTTGGCAACGGATTACCTATCGGTGCGGTTATGGTTGGCGAAAAGGTAGAAAACACTTTGGGCTTTGGCGATCACGCAACTACTTTTGGTGCTAATCCCGTTTGTTGCGCAGGTGCTATTAGCGTAATATCGCGTATGGATAAAGATTTTTTACAAGAAGTAAAAGAAAAGGCTCAAATAGTATAAGTTATGCTAAGCGGAGCAAAAGGCGTAGAAAGTATATCTGGGTTAGGGCTTATGATAGGTATAAAAACCACGAGACCTGCAAAAGATATTTTACTTGAGTGTATACAAAACGGTGTATTATGTCTAACCGCAAAAGATAAAGTAAGGCTTTTACCACCGCTAAACATTAAAAAAGAAAACTTAATTAAAGCCATAAAAGTCATAATAGAGGCTTGTGGCAAGGAGATATAATGAATTTATACGGCAAAAGTTTTTTAAAACTTTTAGATTTTTCCGCCGAAGAAATTAACTTTTATTTAGATTTGGCTAAAAAACTAAAAGAGCAAAAAAAACAAGGGATACCGCATAGGCTATGTCAAGGTAAAAATATAGCGCTAGTGTTTGAAAAAACAAGTACGAGAACAAGATGTTCTTTTGAGGTGGCTTGCGCAGATTTAGGTATGCATCCCGTTTATTTAGATCCAAAAAGCAGTCAAATAGGCAAAAAAGAATCTATTGCAGACACCGCAAGGGTGCTTGGCAGAATGTTTGACGGAATAGAATATAGGGGTTACGGACAAGAAATTGTAGAAGACCTTGCAAAATATAGTAAAGTACCCGTTTGGAACGGACTTACTAACGAGTTTCATCCAACGCAAATACTTGCCGACTTTTTAACCATTAAAGAGCATATAGGCGAACTTAAAGGTAAAAAACTAGTATATATGGGGGATGCAAGGTACAATATGGGCAATTCCCTTATGGTAGGTTGCGCAAAAATGGGTATGCACTTCGTTGCGTGCTCAAACCAAAAATATTTTCCTAATCAAGACTTAATTAACGCTTGCAAGGAAATAGCAAAAGAAAGTGGAGCAACCTTAGAATTTATAACCGATCCTATGGTTGCAACTAAAAACGCCGACGTTATTTATACCGACGTTTGGGTTTCTATGGGCGAGCCGGAAGAAGTTTGGAAAGAAAGAATAACCGACTTACTTCCTTATAGGGTTACTATGGAACTAATAAACAACGCAAACAAAAATTGCAAGTTTATGCATTGTTTACCTGCCTTTCACGATTTAAAAACCGATACGGGATTAGAAATTTATAAAAAGTTCGGTTTAGATTGTATGGAAGTAACCGACGAAGTGTTTGAGAGTGAACACTCTATCGTATTTGACGAGGCAGAAAACCGTATGCATACCATAAAAGCCGTTATGGTTGCATCTTTAGTAGAGAAAATTTAAATTTTTTTGCAAATAAAGGAGATTAATATTTATGGCAAAAAGAGAAGATATACACAAGATTTTAATTATTGGCTCCGGACCTATTATTATAGGTCAAGCGTGCGAGTTCGACTATTCTGGTACTCAAGCGTGCAAGGCGTTAAAGCAACTAGGCTACGAAATAGTTTTAGTAAACTCTAACCCTGCAACTATCATGACCGATCCGGAAACTGCAGACGTTACTTATATCGAACCACTAAACGTAAATAGGTTAGAGCAAATTATCGCAAAAGAAAGACCTGACGCGTTGTTACCTAACCTAGGCGGACAATCGGGACTTAACCTTTGTTCCGAATTATATAAGGCGGGCGTGCTAGATAAATATAACGTTCAAGTAATCGGCGTGCAAGTAGACGCTATCGAAAGGGGAGAAGACAGAGTTGCTTTTAAAGAAACTATGAACGCTCTTGGTATCGAAATGGCTCGTAGCGACGTTGCTTATTCCGTTGAGCAAGCCCTAGAAATTGCCGACGAACTTGGTTATCCGGTAGTCCTTAGACCAGCGTACACCATGGGTGGCGTAGGTGGCGGTTTAGTTTATAACAGAGAAGAACTAAAAACCGTTTGCGATAGGGGACTTCATGCAAGTTTAGTTGGTCAAGTTTTAGTAGAAGAATCTATACTTGGTTGGGAAGAATTAGAAGTAGAAGTCGTTAGAGATAAAGACAATAATATGATTATCGTTTGCTTTATCGAAAACGTAGATCCTATCGGCGTACACACGGGGGATTCTTTCTGTACCGCGCCAATGTTAACTATCAGTAAAGAAACTCAACAAAGACTTAAAGAGCAAGCCTTTAAAATTGTAGAAAGCGTACAAGTTATAGGTGGTACAAACGTACAATTTGCTCACGACCCTAAAACCGATAGAATTTGCGTTATCGAAATTAACCCAAGAACTTCTCGTTCTTCTGCGTTAGCAAGTAAGGCAACGGGTTTCCCAATTGCGTTAGTTTCTGCAAAACTAGCAACGGGCTTAACCTTAAAAGATATTCCTTGCGGTAAATACGGCACGCTAGATAAATACGAGCCGGACGGAGATTTCGTAGTTGTTAAATTTGCTCGTTGGGCGTTTGAAAAGTTTAAAGCCGTTCAAGATAAACTTGGTACTCAAATGAGAGCCGTTGGCGAAGTTATGAGTATTGGTAAAACTTATAAAGAGGCTTTCCAAAAGGCTATAAGGAGTTTGGAAATTGGTAGATTTGGTTTAGGTTTTGCAAAAGATTTTAATAGCCTAACTAAAGAACAATTATTACAAAAACTACTTACCCCTTCTAGTGAAAGACACTTTATTATGTACGAGGCTTTAAGAAAGGGTGCAACCGTACAAGAAATTTACGATATAACAAAAGTTAAAGAATACTTTATCGAACAAATGAAAGAGTTGGTCGAGGAAGAAGAAGCGCTAATAAAATGCGCAGGAAGTCTTCCTAGCGACGAAATGCTAATTTCCGCTAAGAAAAACGGATTTGCCGATAAATATTTAGCAAAATTACTTAATATAAAAGAAGATTTAATTAGGGAAAGAAGAATTGCTCTTGGCATAGAAGAAAATTGGGAAGGAGTACACGTTAGCGGTACGGAAAATAGTGCTTATTATTATTCTACCTATAACGGAGAAGATAAAAACCCAATTAGCACCCAAAAGCCAAAAATTATGATACTAGGTGGCGGACCAAACCGTATTGGACAAGGTATAGAGTTCGACTATTGTTCCGTTCACGCGTCGCTAGCGTTAAAGAAACTTGGTTTTGAAACTATTATAGTAAACTGTAACCCAGAAACCGTTTCTACCGACTACGACACTAGTGATAAACTATACTTTGAACCACTTACATTAGAAGACGTTTTAAGTATTTATAAAAAGGAAAAACCCGTTGGCGTTATTGCTCAATTTGGTGGACAAACCCCACTTAACTTATCGGGCGAATTAGAGAAAAACGGCGTTAAAATTTTAGGTACTCCACCATCCGTTATAGATATGGCAGAAGATAGAGATTTGTTTAGAGATTTAATGGACAAACTAAAAATCCCTATGCCAGAAAGTGGAATGGCGGTAAACGTAGAAGAAGCGCTTGCTATTGCTAAAAAGATAGGATATCCGGTTATGGTTAGACCTAGTTACGTTTTAGGCGGTAGGGGTATGGAAGTCGTTTACGACGACGAAAGTATGGTTGGCTATATGAACGCTGCCGTTGGCGTAACCCCAGATAGACCAATATTAATAGATAGATTTTTAAATAACGCAATGGAATGCGAAGCCGATGCTATTGCGGACGGAACACACGCTTACGTTCCTGCCGTTATGGAACATATCGAACTTGCAGGCGTTCACTCAGGCGACTCTGCTTGTATAATTCCAAGCAAGAATATTAGTCCAGAAAATCTAGAAAAAATAAAAACTTATACTCGTAAAATAGCAGAAAGTATGCACGTTGTAGGTCTTATGAATATGCAATACGCTATCGAAAACGACGTTGTTTACGTGCTAGAGGCAAACCCTAGGGCAAGCCGTACCGTTCCGCTAGTAAGTAAGGTTTGTGATATCCGTATGGTACCACTTGCAACCGATATTATTACTAGAGAATTAACAGGTCGTCCTAGTCCGCTAGATACTTTAAAAGAACGCAAAATACCATATTACGGCGTTAAAGAAGCGGTATTCCCATTTAATATGTTCCAAGAAGTAGACCCACTACTTGGACCAGAAATGAGAAGTACCGGAGAAGTTTTAGGCTTAAGCCAAAGTTTTGGAGAAGCGTATTATAAGGCTCAAGAAGCAACTGGACAAAGCCAACTTCCACTAGAAGGAACGGTGCTAATTTCCGTAAACAATAGGGACAAAAAAGACGCGGTAGAAGTTGCTCAAGGCTTTATAGATGCAGGCTTTAAAATTATGGCAACGGGCGGTACTTACGACCTTATTACAAAAGCCGGTATCGAGGCTACTAAAGTTAATAAACTAAACGAAGGTAGACCAAACATTTTAGACCATATTACAAACGGAGATATTCAACTTATAGTTAATACCCCTGTCGGTAAAGAGGCAACTAGCGACGATAGTTATTTGCGTAAAGGCGCAGTAAAATCTAAGGTAACCTACATTACCACAATGGCAGGTGCAAAAGCCAGCGCAGAAGGTATTAAAATGATTAAGAGTGGTAACATATCTAAGATTAAGTCTATACAAGAGTTACACAAAGAAATCCATTAAAGCGTTTTTTGCTTCGTTCTACTTTGTTACTGCCAAAATTTTAAACTTTGGTAGACCTTGTTGGTCACCACAGTTT
>JAGAUH010000113.1 GCA_017620875.1 Clostridia bacterium | reverse complement strand
CCGGTAGAGGATATCCTTCGTAAATATATCCGCAAATTTTACAAACGTAGCCTTTTTTACCTTCTGTTTGAGGCTTTGGTTTAACGTTTGCTTGATAATAACTATAAGTCATAGTTTCCGTTTTGTTAAACACTTTTGCTTCTTCTACGGTACAAATAAACAGACCGTGCGTATCCATATCAACGTATTGTTCTACCTTTAAAGACATATAACTATTTATATACTTAGATAGGTAAACAAGTCCGTTTTTAGATTGTTTAGTAGAGTAGTTTTTAAGTTTATCAACTTTTCTGCCGCTAACAAAACCAAAATCTTCAAATACGCTAAACGGCGTATCGGTAGTTAAGCAATTAAGGTTTAGTTTACCCGTTTGCTTAATTATATGATGAGAATAGTTTTGTTTGTTAATAGTTACGCTTATTCTCGTTGGTGTGCTGGTTAGTTGGTTTACGCTATTTACTATTAAAGCGTTGTCTTTTTCTCCATCGTTACTAGTTACCACGTATAATCCGTAGCCAATGTTATATAAAGCCTTTAAATCGTTACCGCTATCGTCTGTTGTGTATTCTTGGCAAAGTTCTTTTGCAAGGTTTTCTATTTGGTCTTTACTTTCTTTAGATAGGGCAGATTTTATAGTAACGTTGTTTTCGGTATAGGTTAAGTTTTTGCTCTTTTCTAGCATAGTTTTCATAACCTTAGTTGCCATTGGCGCCCAACTTCCGTTTTCTATAAATCCAATAGTTTTGTTTTGGAAATTTCTTTCGGTTAAATGGTTAATAAACTCTCTCATAAACGGGAAAATATCCGCATTATAAGTGGTCGTTGCAAGTATTATTTTGCCATATCTAAACGCGTCTTCTACGGCTTCTGCCATATCGCATCTAGCCAAATCGTTTATTACAACTTTAGGGCAACCGTAGTTTCTTAGTTTTTCCGCCAATAGTTCTACGGCTTTTTTAGTATTTCCGTAAACCGAAGTGTAAGCAATTACTATGCCTTCCGATTCTACGCCATAACTAGACCAAATATCGTATAAATTAATATAATATCCTAAATTTTCAGTTAAAATTGGTCCGTGTAGTGGACAAATGGTTTTAATATCTAGCGTACTTGCTTTTTTAAGTAACGCTTGCACTTGCACACCGTATTTTCCAACTATGCCAATATAATATCTTCTTGCTTCGCAAGCCCAATCTTCTTCTACGTCA
This sequence comes from Clostridia bacterium, assembly GCA_017620875.1. Taxonomy (GTDB): domain Bacteria; phylum Bacillota; class Clostridia; order Christensenellales; family Borkfalkiaceae; genus UBA4675. Next base: position 2,992 of record JAGAUH010000113.1, on the reverse strand, counting down.
AGCGCGCCAAATTTACCAAATCCGTCTGCGGAAAATAGTATTTTGTCATAACTATCGTAAGTAACTATAACTTCTGGCCAGTGTACCATAGGTGCGGTTACAAAGGTTAGGGTATGTTTTCCTAAACTTAAAGTATCCATTTCGCCAACCACTATTCTTCTATCAGAATAGTCTTTGCCAAAAAAGTTTTGCATCATACCAAACGCCTTGCTAGAAGATACTATCGTAGCGTTAGGGTATAAATTCATAAACACGTCTACGTTGGCAGAGTGGTCGGGTTCCATATGTTGTACTATTAAATAATCTGGTTGTCTACTACCTAGCGCGTTTTTAATATTGTCTAGCCATTCGTGAGAAAATCTTGCGTCTACCGTATCCATAATGGCTATTTTATCGTCTATTATTGCGTATGAGTTATACGCCATACCGTTTGGTACGTCATATTGTCCTTCAAATAAATCTACTTCGTGGTCGTTTACACCAATATAAATTACGTCTTTACTAATTATCATAAGCACCTCTAACTATTATTTTACCACAAAAAAAATAAAAATAAAATAGAAACGAAAAAATAAAAGGAAAATTTTGCAAATTTTTTACAAAATGTTCCTATATAATCACTTATTTTTTAATACGTTATTAAGAGCGTATAAAATACCAAGTTTACCATATTCGTAAGTTAAACCACCTTGCATATACGCAGTATATGGGGCAACCATAGGTCCGTCGCAACTAAGTTCTATGGTAGAGCCGGATATAAAGCTACCGCCCGCCATAACTTCGTCGTTAGGGTAACCTGGCATTGGCGCAGGCTCTGGAGTAACGAAACTATCTATTGGAGAGCCAAATTGTATTCCTTTGCAAAAATCAACAAGTTTTTGTGGGTCGTTTAAGTCTATGGTTTGTATAATATCCGTGCGATATTCGTTATATTTTGGCGAAACGCTATATCCAAGTTCTTGTAAAATAAAACTAGCAAAAGCCATAGTTTTTAAACTGTTGCACACAACCGAAGGAGCCAAATAAAGTCCCCTATATAGCGATAAATTTTGGTTTAGGTTAGCGCCTAGGTCTTTTCCTATACAAGGAGCAGAGTATCTTTCTGCCACGTCTAAAACGTATTCTTTTTTACCTAAAATATATCCGCCCGTTTTAGCAATTCCACCGCCTAAGTTTTTCATTAAAGAGCCTACCGAAATATCAACGCCTACGTTTGTTGGTTCTAGTTTTTCTACAAAATCTCCGTAGCAGTTATCAACCATAACTATGGTGTTTGGCGATACTTTTTTAACTTCTTTAGTTAGTTTTTCTATTTGGGCAACTGTTAAACTTTTTCTTTGAGAATATCCGCGAGAGCGTTGTATTTCTATTAGTTTAACGTAACTTTTTTTAAGTCTATTAATTATGCTAGTATAGTCAAAATCGTCTTTTATAAGTTCTATTTGCTCATATTTAATTCCGTGCTTTATTAAACTATTTCTACTATCACCTTCCGTTCCGATAATGGTTCTTAAACTATCATATGGTTCGCCAGAAACCGATATCATAACGTCGCCGTGTTTAAGTAGTCCAAATAAGGTTAGGGCAAGCGCGTGTGTTCCGCTCATAATTTGCACCCTAACTAAACTATCTTCCGCGCCAAACACTTGAGAATATATTTGTTCTAGTTTGTCTCTACCACCGTCGTAATAGCCGTAACCCGTAACTTCGTTAAAGTCGGTTATGCTAACTCTGTTGTCTTGAAAGGCTTTTAAAACTTTAGCAGAGTTTACAAGGGCAGTTTCTTCAAACCCTTTAAAAACGTCTTTTAATTCTTCTTCGGCAATGGTTGCTAGTTTTAATAGTTTTTCGTTAATATCGTATCCTAAAAACATAATTTCTCCAAAATTAAATAAACTATGTATATTATATTTAAAATTTAGTTTTTTGTAAAACAAAATATAAAGTTTTTGTAAAACTATTTTTAAACTATATTATTTTATTGACAAAAAACCTTAATTAAATTAAAATTTAATTAACAAAGGATGGTTTAATATGCAATACGTATTACAAGTAGTTTTATTAATTTTAGGCTTTGTTATGCTTTGGAAAGGGGCAGATTGGTTTGTAGATGGTGCAAGCAATATTGCCACAAAGTTTAAAATACCGCAAATAGTTATAGGCTTAACGATAGTTGCCATGGGTACAAGCGCGCCAGAAGCAACGGTTTCTATTATGAGTTCTATACAAGGCAAGGCGGATTTGGCGGTTGGTAACGTGCTAGGTAGCAACCTTTTTAACGTGCTAATAATTCTTGGTTTGTCGGCTCTGGTTTTTCCTTTAATTATTAAAAAAGATACTGTGTATATAGAAATACCTTACGTTATTTTAATTACTTTTTTAATTATAATAATGGGGCTAGACGGCAATATTAGTAGGCTAGACGGAATAATTTTGCTTTTATGTTTTATAATTTATTTACTATATTTGTTTTTTAAAGCCAAAAACGAAAGAGAAGAAATAATAGAGCCCGTAAAACAAAAACCAATATGGCTTTCTATTCTGTTTACTATAATAGGCCTTGCTTGTATAATTTTTGGTAGTAGGTTCGTTATTGATTCGGCAACGTTTTTTGCGGAAAAACTAGGCATTAGCGATAGGTTAATTGCTTTAACTATTGTTGCTTTTGGCACTAGCCTACCAGAATTATTTACTTCAGTTGCTGCTTCTAGAAAAAAGAATCCCGATATTGCTATTGGTAACATAATTGGTAGTAACATTTTTAACGTTGTATTCGTTCTTATGTTGGCGTCTATTGTAAAACCACTACCTTATTCTCAAGCGTTTACCTTAGATAGTATTTTTGCTTTAGCATCTCCTTTGCTATTATTACTTTTAACTTTTGCCAATAAAAAACTAACGCGTTTTAGCGGAGTAATATTGCTACTTTCTTACGTAGTATATTTTATAATACTTTTATAATTATAAATAATGATATAGCCCGCCAACGTTG
>JAGAUH010000112.1 GCA_017620875.1 Clostridia bacterium | reverse complement strand
ATTAACCGAAGGTCAACAGACATTGTTTTACGTTGATGGAGATAGATCGCAAGTGACCGATTATTCAGGAAACGGAAATCACGCAAGATTGTGTACCGCTCAACATTATTACGACGTGCCAGAAAAAGATAGTCAAACTGGAGACGAGTGGTTTACCGCAAAAGACGGCGAATATACGATGATATTTATTCCAGACACACAATGTACTGCGCAATACGATATTAATTATTACGAAAAAGATCCAACAGTAAAAAGCATAGCAGACCTTGATTTAACTAAAACATTCCAATGGATGGTTGATAATAAAGATGCAATGAACCTTTCTTTCGTTATGCACTTAGGCGACTTAAAGCAATCTAGAGGTGTCGTAAACGATTGGTCTTGGGGACCTGAATGGCAAAACGACTGGAGAGAGTGGCAATTAATTAGTGGATATACTTCTATCAACCCAAGTTTCCAAACGGGAGCGACGATGCCTCCAAACGTTGGGTTTGACAGTTCGTTTATTGGTGGGCAAGATTATGGTTTTGGGTTACTAAGAGCAAATGGGATTCCTTATTCGGCAATACTAGGAAACCACGACTACGACGATTTTAATATGGGAACGGGAACTGGTAGAAATGCAGACTATTACAACTACTATTTCTCTAGTTCTATGTACGATAATGCTTTTCCAGGTGTAGTTGTTGCTAGGTATAATAACAATACGACTGAGTTTGCTAAAAATAATAACACTATGATGAACGTTATTTACGAAATAGATGCAACGCCAAAAGGTTCTTCTACTCCTGTAAAATACTTAATAGTGGCATTAGAATATGGTCCGGACGACGATATGCTTGCTTGGGCAAACGAAGTTGTATCTCAACCAAAATATGCTTCTCACAGAATAATTTTAAATACTCACGCGCTTATGTATTCTGATGGTGAATTTATGGGTGAGAATTCTTATTGTAATCCTAATAGTTACGGTTGGTATAACACTGCGGGTGTAATAGGCGCAAATAACGGACAACAAATTTACGACAAGGTGATTAGTCAACACGCAAACTCGTTTATGTCTGTTGGTGGACATATTTCAGAAGAAAGTTTAAAAACGAGAACTGACGTTACAAGTTTCGGAAATACCGTTTATAGTATGTTAGTTGATTTACAAGCAGTTTATGATGGTGGAGGAGATTCCGTATTCGTAGTAGCAAAAATCAACGAAAATACTAAAAAGATTACCTTTAGAGTGTATAACCCAGTTACAAATAAATTCTATAACGTAGAAAATGAAATAGAATACGATTTCTCTAATTGGGAAGCAGATAAACATACCGTAACTTGGAAAAATTACGATGGAACTACGTTAGAAACAGATAACGTTTTACCTGGATTAAAACCAGAATTTAACGGCGTTACACCTGTAAAGCCTGCAGATGCTAATAATAATTACGTGTTTATTGGTTGGTCAACGTCTTTAAATGGTACGCCAATAAAAGAAAGCCAATTACCTATAGTATCGGGTAATGCAACGTACTATGCAATATTTGCTTCTGATAAAGACGTGCATACCATAACTTGGATAGTTGACGGAAATAGCACCACGACAGCGGTATTTAATGGTGAAATGCCTGTGTTTGAAGGTATACCATATAAATATGGATACGTATTTACAGGTTGGGATAAACAAATTGTTAATGCAAGTGGAAATGCTACCTATACTGCAAAATTTTCTGATACTAGCGTATGGGACGGAACTTATCCAAACGTTTCTAGCGGTTATTCTTTTAGTGGTTCAGGTACTCAAAATAATCCGTGGTTAATACAATCGGCGCAAGATTTAGCAGCGTTATCTAAGTTGTCTTATGCAAAAGATTACGGAACTAATGCACACTATTATAAATTGACTGTAAATATAGATTTAAGCGGAGCAAATTGGCAACCTATTTGCTTTACTGGAACTTACAACGGTTGGCCAAGTGGAGGAGTGTTCTATTTCTTTAATGCAAATTTTGACGGAAACAATAAAACCATAAAAGTAAATCTAAACCAAAGCAGTTCGTTTGGTATGGGATTATTTGGAGGTTTAAGCGGTTCTGTTAAAAACTTAACCATAGATGGAACTTTCAACGTTGGCGGACATAGTGGTGCTTTAGTTGGAAAATTAAATAACGGTGCATATATAGAAGGAGTTATAAATAATGCTAGCGTAACAGCGTCGGCAGAACAAGTTGGTGGAATTGCTGGAGGAACTATTAGTAACTCTGTGATTACGTTTAAAGACTGTGTAAATAATGGCTCGGTAACAGGAGCCAAGAGTCACGTTGCAGGAATACTAGGTCAAGCTTACGCCTCTATTACTTATATAAACTGCAAAAACACGGGAGATATAAGCGGAGCTAGTCAAGTTGGTGGAATTTGCGGTGAGTTATGGTTACAAAGTAGCGTTCAAAATTGTACTAATAGCGGAAAGATTTTAGGTGGAACGATAAGCGCTACTTATAAAGCAGGCAACGTAAATTCGGTATTTGCCGGATATATTATCGGACAAGATAACGTAAATTCTTACTATACTATAACTTGGAACGTAAACGGCGCTACCACTTCCGAGTGGTATGCAAAAGGTGAAACGCCAGTTTATAACGGAACACCAACAAAACAAGGCGATGCTCAATATTCTTATACGTTTACAGGTTGGTCGCCAAGTTTAAGTGCAGTTACAGAAAACACAACTTATACCGCTCAATTTAGTAAAGAAATAAATAAATACACGGTAACGTTAAACAACGATAACGGTTCTCAAAACACGATATTAAATAACGTTGCTTACGGAACTGAAGCAAGCGTAATTTATTCTACTAATTACGTTCCTACCAAAGAAGGTTACACTTTCGAAGGTTGGTATTTGGGTGAGTATAAAGTTAAACTAACGGATATTGTAACAAGTGATATGGTCCTTATAGCAAAATACACTTTAAACGTTTATACAATTACTTGGATAGTAGACGGAATAAGTTCTACAACAACTGTAAATCACGGTGAAACGCCTATTTATAGTGGTAATATAGATAAAGAAAACTATACCTTTATCGGTTGGTCTTTAACAGAAAACGGTGAAATTTTATCCGTAATACCTAATGCACAACAAAACAAAACTTATTATGCCGTTTACAAACAAAACGCTACAAGTTCTTCTAGTTCTAACAACGAAACAAGTTCTTCTAGTTTAGTTGTAAGTAATTCTAGTAGTTCTAGTAAAGAAATAGAGTCTAGTTCTTCTAGTAGTTCTAGCCTAAATTCTTCTAGCGAAAATATTTCTAGTAATATACAAAGTTCTACAAATCCTAAACCTACTAAGGGTGGTTGTGGTTCTAATATAGGTGCAAATAGTGTTATTGTTTTTGTGGTAATGGCAATAGTATCGTTTGTAGTTATAAAAAGAAAAAGTAAAAACTAATTTTTAAAATAAAATATTTGTGGTTGATACCTCTCCTCAAAAAAAGTTTATAAACTTTTTTTTTGGGGGGGGGTATCAAGTTTTTTAGGTGAATTATGAAAAAGATTATTTTGATATTTTTAATGGTTTGTATGGCAACGATTTTTGGGTTTGCAGGTTGTCAAACTGTTAGAGATACAAATTCCTCTACGAAAATTAGCACCCAATCTAGTATAAGTAATAGTAAAGAATAAATTTTAATGATAGTTCTTTAGTTGGGTCTAACGATATTTTAGAAAGCGAAAAAGTAAATAGTTCTGGTTTGTCTATTAAAGAAAGTTCTTGTATAAAAGATAGTTTTACTAGTCAAGAAAGTTTTAGTTCTATACAAGGAAATTTAAGTGAAAGTAGTTTTTCTATTTTCTAGCGAAGAAAGTATTTCTAGTGAAAGCAGTTCTTCTAATGAAGAAAGCATTTCAAGTGAGAGTAGTTCTTCTACTTCTAGTCAAGAAAGTATTAATCTTGTTCTATTGTTAGTAGTATATTTTTTAAAATAATAAATTATAATTTAAAAAATACACCCCAAAAGAAAAAACCTTTTGGGGTGTATAACCTATATTAACAATATAAATTTTATCGTTGAATTTAATAGTTTTCTTGTTTTGCCATCTAATAATTGAGTATTATATTTTGGATTATTAAAAGTTAGCGTTAAAAACAACTTACTGATGAGCAATTATTTTGATGGGCAAGGGATAAAAGAAATTATTCTTGCCAATGAGATTTAAGAAAAACGTTTACTTCTATTGATTGGTAAATTGCATCTTCTCTTGCATTTGACACTTGTAAATTGTAGTTGTTTTCGTTAAACTCAATGGTAAATTCGCTATCTAAGTACCAGCCGTCAAAAACGTAATTAAATAAATTAAAATATTCCTCTTTAGGTAATGAGTTTTCTGCAAGAGAATAAGTGTTTCCGTTGTCGAGAACAATGAGTGAAACGTTATAAAATCCAGAGTTATCGTAATATTCTTCAGCAATGCCGTCAATCATAGCAAAGCCATCCCAGTGATAAATTAATCTTATGGTAGGTAAATCCTCAAATTTAGGATATAACGTGTAATTTCCATTTGTTCTTGTATTAAGACTATTTAAAATTGTATTAGCATTAAATGGGTTGTTGAAATTTGCATCAAGGTACCATCCGGCAAACACTTTATTTTTTGGCGCGACTAAATCGCTAGCGCATGGGAAATAACTTAAATCTGATTCTAACTGAGAAATATTAATTGTTTTTTGATATATTTTGCCTACGAATCCGTTATCGTTTTTAAAGTCTAAAGTAAAATCTCCACCATTAGTTACGTCAAAAATAAATAGTGCTTCGTCAGAGTTTATCCATTTTGCATAAACGGATGCACCATTTTTTTCGGAAAAGTGTATATCCCAGTTCGTTTGATTATAGAT
>JAGAUH010000111.1 GCA_017620875.1 Clostridia bacterium | reverse complement strand
TTTATAAATAACGTAAAAATGCATAATTATTCTACTACCGATACTTTTAAACTTTATCTTGGCGGAGAAAAGTGTATTGTGAAAGTTAAAAATATAGAAATAAATACTAACGGAACGGAAGTTAAAAATTTTGTTATAGGTTTAAAAGAAGATGCTTACGTTTCGGGATATTTAAGTAGAGCACAAAGTATTGCGTCTTCTTATGCGGGAGAGCCTACTGGTCAAACTTTATTAATGGGTTCTTCTTCTATAGATTTATGGAAAGAGCGAACCGATTCTAACGGAAATAAAGTTGCGGGATATTTGGCAGATTTACACGATTTACCTGATGATGATAAAGATGGTAAACCAGACGTTTTAAACGTTGGTATAGGTGGAACTACTTATCAAGATTGGCTAAGTTTTTACGATATTTTAGTAAAGCCTTTTTTACCTGCTCCTAAAATTGTTTTATACTGTGGCGCAAACGACGTTTATAAAGGTGGCTCTAGCGAAGATACTTTTGCAAACTATAAAAAATTGATAGAAAAAATACTTGCAGATTCCCCTAATTCCGTTATATACTACGTAAGGACAAATCCTAGTAAAACTCTTTACGGAACAGATGGTAGCGGAGCGGTTTGGCAAAGGCTAACCGCATACGAAAATATGGTTTCGGAATTGGCTAGTACGACTACCAATTTAGTGGTAATAGACATGGTAAACGATTTAAAAGATGCAAACGGTCCGATACCTGCTTTATGGGACGCAGACGGTACTCACCTTAATAGGGAAGGTTATGCAATATGGACGTCTTACGTGCGTAAGGCAATGGGGTTAGGTTCGTAAGATAATTGTATATAAAAAAATTAAAAGCACTCACCTAAAAAAGGTGGGTGCTTTTATAAAAACTTTTTATCGTGTAGTAATTTTTGGAAGTAGATAAAAATTGTAAAAATTTTGTTGAAAAAAGTATAGTTATATGATATAATACAATATATTAAATTATAATAGGGAAGTATGATGAAACTTACAAACGTTGCGCAATTTAACAATTTAAAAGACTACGTTTCTTATAAGTTAGAGCAGTTTAAAAATAGAGATAAAACCTACGAGGTTTTATTTGAATATATGTTTTCGGAAAAGGATAACGTTTTTGCAGAACTAACTAACGGATATAAAATTAGCAAAATAACCTATGGGGAGTGCAAGCAAAAAATACAAGAACTCTCTAGCGTGTTTTGTGATACTATAAAGGCGGAAAAGGGTAGCAAAATTGCCATTGCAATGGATAATAGCGTAGAGTGGATACAAACCTTTTGGGCACTACTTATGGCTGGCTACAACCCTGTATTTTTTAATTTAAGGCTACCTACCGAGGTTTTAGAAAAGGTTATTGCCACTCACCAAATAAAAGCAATCGTGTCGGATAAAAACAGTTATAGCGTAGACACTTATTTTATAAAAGATTTAATAGAGCAAAAATCTGAAAATAAAAATAACGAAGAGTGGGGACAAGAAGTTATTTTTATGTCTAGCGGAACTACGGGAGAAGTTAAACTTTGCTCTTACACCGCAGAAAATTTTTATTATCAAATTTGCGATAGTTTAACCATAGTAGAAAATTGTCCGCAAATTGGCGAGCACTATAACGGAGAATTAAAAAATTTAGTGTTGTTGCCACTATATCACGTGTTTGGCTTTATTGCGGTTTATTTATGGTTTACCTTTTTTAGCAGAACGCTTGTATTTTTAAAAGATTTAAAACCGCAAACCTTATTAAACACCATTAAAAAGCACAAGGTAACGCATATTTTTGCAGTACCGCTAGTTTGGGATAAAATTTATAAAGAAGCAATTAAAAAAATAAAGGCAAGGGGCAACAAAACCTACGCTAAATTTTTAAAGGGCTTAAAACTTGCAAACGGCTCTAAACTAGGTAGGGCTTTAACTAAAAACGCCTTTAAAGAAGTAAGAGAAAATTTGTTTGGAGATAGCATAAAATTTTTAATTAGCGGTGGTAGCGCCATTAGCAAAGAAACCATAGAGTTTTTTAACGGAATAGGATACCATATGGCAAACGGCTATGGTATGACGGAAATAGGAATTACTAGCGTAGAAATTTCTAACAACCATAAAGTAAGAAATCTTCGTAGCATTGGTCACCCGTTTAGCCAAACGGAGTATTCTATAAACGAAAAGGGAGAACTACTAGTTAGGGGTAAAACAAGGGCTAGTAAAATAATAACTAGCGATAAAACTTTAATAACGGATTTTTCCGCTTGGTTTAACACTTGCGATTTAGCCGAGCAATTAAACGGCGGTTATTATTTAAAAGGTAGGGTAGACGATTTAATAGTATGCCAAAACGGCGAAAACTTAAACCCGGAAATTTTAGAGCAAAACTTTTTAATTAAAGGGGTAAATTCCGTTTGTATGTTTATGGCAAAAGAGCCTACGCTATTAGTTAGTATAGAGCCTAGTTTTTCCGCGGAAAAAATAAAGCAAATACAAAAGGATATTTTAACTATTTTAAAAAATAAACGTTTAGCCGACGAAATTAAAAAGGTAGATATAACTTGCGATAGTCTAACCTTGGGTGGCGACTTTAAAATTAGCAGAAAAAAGGTTGCTAAACGCTATATAGACGGGAATTTTGATATAATAGACGTGGTAAACGCCGAAAAAGAAGTTCAAAAAATGTTAACTTCTTTACAAGAAAGAGTTATAAAGTGCTTTGCAGAAGTGCTAGAAAAACCTATGCAAGAAATTGGCGTAAACCAAGATTTTTTTGCGGATTTAGGCGGTAGCAGTTTAGATTATTTCAGTTTGCTAGAGCAAATTAAACAAGAGTTTAACGTGGAAATCTCTCAAGAAGAAAAACTCTCTTGCGTAGAAGATTTTTGCAAGATTATTAAAAGATAACAAAGGATAAAAAATGTTTTATTGGTTATTTCATTGGATAGTAAAAATAACGGGATTTATCCCCCAACTATTTTTAATAAACCCAAAGGTGTATTACGAAGATAAAGCCGTTCAGAGTAGAAAAATAAAGGGCAAAGCAATAGTTATGCCAAACCACCACACCGTTTTAGACGTTGCCGTTTTAAAGTTTATTTTTTGGGGCAGAACGCTAAGAACCCTTATGGCGGAAGTGCTTTTTAAAAAGAACTTTTTTATGACGCTTTTTTTAAAGTGCTTGGGTGGTATAAAAGTTGATAGAGATAGTCACGATTTTTCTTTTATAGCAAAAAGTAAAAAGATATTAGATAAGGGCGGGGTAATAGAAATTTATCCCGAAAGCCGTATTGCTAAACCTGACGAGCAAAAGCCGTTACCTTTTAAGCCAAGCGTGGTTTACCTTGCGTTAGAAAGCGACGCACCTATTATTCCCGTTTACCATAACGGCAATCATTTTAAAAAAGGCAAATGCGAAGCGATTATTGGCAAACCTATTTTCGTAAAAGACTACTACGACGAAACTAAACCTGAAAAAGAAAATTTAGATTATATTTGCAATATGCTAAGGGATAAAATAATAGATTTATCAAGACAATTAGAGCAAAAGAAAAAGGGATAATATGGACGGCAATACTAAGCAAAAAACCAAAAAAAGAAACCATTTATTATACGATTTTGTAAAACTTACGGGGGCGTTACCCGCGCTTATTTGGATGAGACCAAAAGTGCATTATATGACAAAAAAACAAAAGTTTAAAGGCGGAATGTTGGTTGCGGCAAACCATACGGGTTTTACCGATCCTATAAAGTGTATGTTACCGCTTTGGTATCGTAGGGTAAACTCTTTAGCAACGGCTAATTTATACGATACTAAACTTAAAAATTGGTTTTTTAACCAAATGCACTGCATAAAAGTAGACAAAGAAAATTTTAATATGGAAACCTTTCATCAAGTAACCGAAAGGCTTAAGCAAAACAAATTAGTATTAATTTTCCCAGAAGGGGGAATTAACGCCAAGTCAGAACACGTAATGAGTTTTAAATCGGGCGCGATACTCATGGCTCATAAAACCGGTAAACCGGTTTTACCAATGTACGTGTCTAAACAAAAAAAGTGGTGGCATAGGGTACATATTATTATTGGCGATCCAATAGACGTTAGTAGTATGTGTGGTAAAATGCCAACGCTACAACAACTTAACGAAATTTCTGCTTTCGTAAGGAAAAAAGAAATAGAGTTAGAAGAATATTATTTTAACAGTTTAAAAAAGGATAAAACCACTGATAAAGGAGAATAAAATTATGGATGCATTTGCAAAATACACCACAAAAGAAACTTATGCAAAAATTGTTGATTATGCTAGCGTTAGCCAAATGTGGGCTCATAGCATAGCAACTTATCCAAACAATATTGCCTTAGTAGATAACGGCGAAAATATTAGTTATTTGCTCTTAGAAGAACAAGTTGCTAAAATG
>JAGAUH010000110.1 GCA_017620875.1 Clostridia bacterium | reverse complement strand
TTATTTTTAGCATTTATTCTATTTAATAATTCGGTACAGAGTATCATAAGGAATACGAAAATTAGCATAAAATACCCAAATAAATATGCCGAAATATATTGTACTACAAACCCAAAAATAGGCGGAGCAACCGTGCTACCAAGATACGCGCTAGCCGTTTGCATACCCATTATCGTTTGAGATTTTTCTTTACCAAAATGTATTGGGGTTGTGTGCATTAAGCACGGATATACCGGCGCGCCACCCACGCCCACGGTTATTAACCCTATTAAAGAACAAATATTACTCTTTATTGGCAACGCTATTAGTATTAAGCCAATAGCAATAAAAATAGAGCCTATCCTAATCATTTTTTTATCGCCCAATTTATCCGCTATAAATCCGCTTAAAAACCTACCGAAAGTTAAACCTAAATAAAATAAAGATGCAAAAAGCGTTGCCGTTTCTTTTGGGGTATTAAATTGCTCTACTAAATAGGTCGTTGCCCAAAGACCTGCAGTAGTTTCAAACGCGCAATAGCAAAAAAAGGTTATTAGCGCAAATATTACGCCTTTAGTTTTAAAAATTTCTTTAAAACTAGAATTGTTAGCAGTTTCTTCCGTTAAAGAGTTTTCGCGTTTTTTCCATAAAAATATAGTAGCAAACATAACTATTGCTAGCACGCCTTGTATTATTGCAAGCCCGCCGTAGCCACCACGCCAACCTTTGTTTAATTTTAGCGCTAAGCCCATAACGTAAGGTCCGATACTAGCACCCAAGCCCCAACAACAGTGTAGCCAACTCATATGGCGAGAAGAATAATGCACCGCCACGTAATTATTAAGCGCCGCGTCTATTGCGCCTGCCCCTAAACCGTAAGGGAGCGCCATAACGCAAATCATTATAAAATTTTTGCTTAGTCCAAAGCCAAGTAGCCCTATTGCGGTAAGGCTAACGGATATTGCGGTAACCCAACCCGTACCTATTTTATTTATTAGTTTTGTAGAAAACACGCTAGAGACAATAGTCCCCACGGTTATTATTATAGAAACGTAGCCCATATAAGATATTTCCGCGTTAAGATCTACCACCATAATTGGCCAAGCAGAGCCTAAAACGGAATCTGGCAAACCCAAACTTATAAAGGCTAAATAAATAATTGCAAGCAGTAAAGACGCCATATAATAATCCCCTTTTTTATTCTTTTAGCATTATACCAAAAATTAAAATAAAGCACAACTAAAAACACCCCGAATTACTTTTTATATAAAAAGTAAAACCGATACTGTGCGTATCGGTTTTTTAGTTTTTTTATTTTTTAGTTTTGCCCTTTTAAAATTAGCATTGCATAATCTTCTACGTCCCTTCTGCCAACGCCGTCTTCGTCGCAACAAGAATAAGCGCATACGTTTTTGTTTAAAATAAGTACTTGAACTCTTCCGTAAATTTCAACTTGCACGCCTACTATTATTCCGTTTTTAACTAATATTTTTTGCAAATCTTTAACGTTTTCTAAATCTTTATCGATATCTAAAACCTTGCTAGTAAACTCATCCCCATACTCGCTTTCCGTAAGGTAATTTTCGTAGTGGATACAAAAAAGTTTTGATTGCTCTAATAAAGATTTATCTTTTAATAAAGCAATTTCGGTATCTAAAAGCGTAACTTCTTCTAAATATTCTTCTACAAGTAAAGTTTGGTTATTAATAACTATTTCCATTTTAAATTAACCTCTTGTCAAACAAAATTAATATGCCGTTTATTACGGATAAAACCCCAACGCCAATTAATACGTAGTCTACAAAAAGCCAAGCCGCCACAATTAGGGCTATGCCTATTATTAGTACTACTATTGGGCAAAAATAACTTAAAAATCCGCTTTTAGGTTTTTTTATTAGCACGTATAAAGACCAAACTGCAAGCGTTACACCACAAACAACTAAAACCACTTCTACAATAATCCAGCCTAAAACCACTATAACCGCACCGATAATTATTTGCAGTACGGAAACGGTAGTATCGTTTTTCTTTACTAGGTTTATTATTCCAAACACTATTAGCGTAACACCTACAACGGTTAGCATTATTTCTATTAAGTGAGATTTAAAAATAATTAGCAGTAAACCAATTACGCAAAAAATAATAGAGTTAAGCACGTTGTCTTTATTAAAATTTAACTTTGCCATTTTATTCCCCTTTTGTTTTTATACCTTTACTATAACACAATTATTTAAAAAAATAAATTAAATAACTAAATATAAAAAAATTCGGCGAAAAATTTTCGCCGAATTTAGTTTTTTATTAAGCAATAGCCTTTATTCCGTCCGCAGTAATAACGTGCGTTGCAGCCCATTGGGTTGCACCAAATAGTCTAGCAAATTTAGATTCGAACCATCCGCCTGCTACCATACTAACAGAAGTTTGACTTGCAGTTACGCCAATAGCGCCGTTTGGAACGTAAAGTTCGAATACGGTAGTATAAGTACCATCTCCGTTATCGGTAGTTTTTGCAAAGCCTACACCAAAAGTACCTGAACTAAGATTATTACAAGTATTTAAAAATTCCACGTTAGTACCGTTTAATCTGTATTCCATATTTAGGTAAGTATACCAATTGCCAGAGCCATCTACGGACACGTTAGGCGCTTTTTTATGAGTAACGGTTGCTCCTAAATAAATTCCGTCTGCAGTTTTCGTTCCTGCAATAGTAATAGTTGCACCGTTTGCAGAACCCTTAACAGTGTTTGCCATAACGGTAGAATTCCAAATGCTATCGGTTAAATTTCCATCTATTACGACCCCACTAGCCAAAGTAGTCGGCGTGTTAAACTCGAACACCCCTTTAGAAGTAACGGTACCATGTTCAAACTCATAATTTTCAACCCCCCACATAAAGCCAAGCCATCCAAAACTTGTGCCTGTACTATTTAAGCCTAATTTAATTTTATAAGCGTCTACTCCGCCTTTAAAGCAAACTTCTAACACGGTTACTAGTTTACCCGTACTACTATCAGTTGTAGTTACCGCCTTACCACAAGCGTAGTGGCTTGGTAAAATTAAATTACCATTGTAGAACATAATAACCGCTCTAGTTCCGTTAATTATTAACTCTAAGTTGTCGTTTTTCCACCAGTTTCCAATACCTGTATCTATTGCAGACCAAGTGCTATGAGTAATTGTAAAGGCCAAATATAAGTCGGAATTATCTACCTTACCTTCCATTTTAACGGTCATATTAGCATTGCTCTTAGTAACGGAAGCAGTAGGATATTCGTTTGCAGAAACAACTCCGTCTACGCTAGCAATTTCGGTATAACTTAATCCGCTATTAGAGATAAATAGGTTGCTTGCAAATGGGTTAAACTGAACGGTTTCACTTCCCGTACCAAGACCGCCTAGTCTATGGAAAGCATGCCAATCTTGTGGGCCCCAATCGTTATAATATCTATAATCTAACGCATCGGTAAGAAGAACTGCCTTTTCGCCAGGAGTTTTCCAAGCGTAGTTTAACTGAACGTCTTTAGTATCCGACCAATTATTAATTAAAGATTTTTCTACGTAAAACTCTACTACGTGCTCGTATTTACCACTTGTTAATTGTTGTACGCTATAAACAAATTGAGTAACTCCAACAGAAGATTTTAATACGTTTACGTAAGATTGAGTTCCGCCGTTTAGTTTAAACTCGAAGTTAGTGTTTTCCCACCAATTTGCTCCGCTTGTAACGTTAGTGTTAAATACACCTTTACTATAAACGAAAATACCGCTATCGGTTTTTAACGCAGAAACAGTATAACTTCTTCCGTCATTTAAAGTAGAATTTACTACTTTATCGCCATATAGCGCATCTTTTTGACAATCTAAAGTAATTCCGTCTATAGTAACAGGGGTTACCGTTACGTTTACCGTTTTAGTTTTATCTAAGCATTTAACGGTAATTGTCGTTTCGCCTAGAGCCTTTGGAGTAACGTTACCAAGTTCGTCTACGCTAGCAATTTCCGTGTTAGCAACGTCGTATTTTACAGCGTAACCCATATTAGGACTTTGAGTAACGCCTAAATTTTTACTAACGACTTTTTCGCCTAATTCTATATTAAAGTTTTCTGGAGTAACGATATCAAAACTTGGTGCGTCAAATTTTTTATTTTCCGCAACGCCGTTTTTATAGTTTATTGCTCCGTTTGCATAATTTAACAACGTTTTATACTCGTTAGAAGTCGTTGAATAATTAAATATATCATTACTTGCTAGGTTTGCTAAACTATCTCTTTTAGCACCCGAGAAAGAATAATTTCCGTTTTCGTCTACAATATAAGCAATACCCGTAAATTCTCTATCTAGGTTTTTATATTTAATATCGGTTATGCTACCTTGTATATAATTTTCGTTTAATCCGTCGCCGTTATAGTCGCCTTGGTTTACGTCGCACTCTAAATTTAATACTTCGATAGATTTTTCTTTAAACGCGTTTATATAGTCGCCCATAATTACGTTATCCGTTAAATAATCGGTAGGAACTATTAGCATACCGTATTTATATCCGTTAGCCACGTCGTAGTTTGCAATTTTTGCCCCAAAACGAAGACTACCGTTTTGGTCAAACCTAATACTAGGACCACTAAAAGTAGAAACTTCTTCTTTAAGTTTAGCCGTTCCTTCGGTTAAGGTTTCTAACTTTGCAATAAATTGCTCGCCTAAATATTTTTGACCGCGAGCATCAAAATGCCAGTCATCATGTTGAAAAAGCCCAGCACAATCTACGCAGTCTACGTTTACGATAGAAGTATCGTTTGCAACTTTTTGCATATTATCTCTAACGTCTAGTTGGTATGGCGGAGTACCGCTATTTTTCAAGTTCCAAATAGGTAGACCAAATACAAAAGGCATTTCGCTACAATCGTAACCGCTAATTTCGCTAACGGAATTTCTTACGTCGCTAATTAAAGCAGTTAGTAGTTCGTCGTAAGCGCTAGACATCTTTTCCGTAAACATTTCGGCTTCGCCTTGCATCCACCACATACCCTTAATAACAGGGGTGTATCCGTCTGCAATAAGCATATCTAAGCCTTTTTTAACGGTGCTCTCCCACCAAGTATACATACGACCAATCATATCGTTTTTAGCAAGAGAAATATTATTTTCTTTTATATA
>JAGAUH010000109.1 GCA_017620875.1 Clostridia bacterium | reverse complement strand
GGAAACTTGTCATACGTAGAAAACACCATTACTAGTAAGGTTTTAACGGAGGGGCAAACTTTAAAAGTTCGCGCAATTGGAGACGGAAATAGTTATAAAACGAGTGAGTGGAGCAATACCGTAACTTATACGAGTGGAAGCGTAAATAATCCTATCGTGTTAGAAGTGCCCGTTGTAAATATTTCTAGTTTGGGTATAGCAAGTTGGGGTGCCGTTGCAAATGCAAGTGGATATATATACAAAATAAACGATGGCATAGAAACGCCTACAAACGCAACGTCCGTTCAACTTTCTTTAAATCAAAGTATAGTTGTAAAAGCAATTGGTGACGGAGTTAATTATTCTAATAGCGGATGGAGTGTTTTAAAGAGTTATACTCAATCTACCCAAGCTGTAGAGCCTCAATATTTAGGCATTTTTGCTTCTTTAAACGAGCCAAAACAATCTGATGGGTTGCCAAGTGGGTTACAAGGTAGCGTTGTAGCCAATACTCTTACCGAGGGTGCGGAATATCGTTCGTTTGAAGATATGTTAAAAGAATTGTATTTAGACGAAGATAATTATTTGGGTGCAACCTACCCTAAAGAATCTAATTATGACGTTTATTCTAGTGCAGAAAGTAAAATATATATACAAATTTGGCTTGACAATCCTAGCCAATATACCATACTATCTTTAAAACTTAACGGAGTAAAACATCAAATTGGTGGAGAACTTTTTTCGTTTTTTATACAACAAAGTGGGGTTTATTATAATTGCCTATACGTTGCCGTAACAATTCCTAGTCATTCTTATATAGAAAAAGAGTACGTTGTTTCCGAGATAGAATACGTAGAAGGAACTTATATCAACGCAGATGGTACGGATACGTTTATGAACGAAAACGACACCGTTAACGTAGGACTTTTATATAGCCAACAAAATCCAACGGTAACTAATTATATAGAACAATCCGTTACGGTTAACGGTTGTAGCGTAAGTTTTACTTTTTCTGATGCGGATAATTTATGAGGAGCCGTAGGTGGTTGGGCAGGCGTAGCAATTGTAGATACCTATAAAAATTATAAAATAACGTCTAATCAAAAGGTTAGTATAGGCGAAAACGTTATAAACGTTAGCGGATTAGAAGAAGATTTTTATTATAGTGTTATAGTTTATTTATACGCTGATTTGCATGATGGGTACGGGGTGAGAGCACACTATATCGCAAGAAATACTATTTATACTCCTAAAGTGTTAAACGTAAACGAAATAGAGGGGGTAAACGTTTTAAACGAAAATCAAACGGGTTACGTTGGGGCTATAAACGTAGACGTTAGTTTAAATAGTAACACTGCCGAATTTACAAAACTAGAAATTGTAAAAGATGGTTTAGTGGTTTATACCGACAATAATTTTAATGGTAAAGCAACGGTAACTAACGGCGTTTTAAACAAGTCTGGATACGACGTAAGGGTATATTATAAAGATAACGAGTACCCACAAGGAAAATATTACGAAGGTTACGTTTTCGTTGCCGGACTTAACGCTCCCAGTATTACAAATAAAGGTTCTTATACCTTTGTAAACGATGCAATTTATTATTTTAGTTTCGATTCTTTAACTCAAAACCAAGCGGCTATAAACGGCTTTGTAGCAAGGATATACGACGATAGTAGCGCTAGATATATCGCGCAAGACGTTATTAGTTTAATAGATAATCCTAATATTATAGATGAACTTTGGGGTGAGTGGTATGATCTTAGAGAAGAATTGAGTAACTACGAATACGGTTCTAAAGAATATATGGAAAAATCGGAAGAACACAACGCTATTTACAAAAGAATAGAATCTTTAAATACTTCTAAAAACACTTGGTAAAACGATTTTAATAGCAACGAAGATAGAAATTTTTGGGTGGTGGAACAAGAAAAAGGAAAATATCATTATGAATATACTTATTTAGGGGTAGATAACCAAAACGTACAAAAAATAAACGACGTATATTACTTAATTTTAAGAAACGTGTTTGCCGATGCCGATAATTATAAAATGGATATAATTGCAAACGTAGCATTAAACGAAAGTACGGAAAACAATGGCATTTCTCAAAAGGATTATTATATTATTGATAACACTTTAAATTTTGTAAAATTATTTGACAATAACGTTGGTGTTTCCGTAAAAGATACCGTAAGTTTAACACAAGATAAATTAACTTTAACTTTATACAATTCTTACGATCCTAGGCTTAAAGGTTTCGACGATAGCACTTCGGAAATGAATTTAAGGTATATTTATAAAATACAAGCAAACGACGTTACGCTTTACGTGCAAGAAAACGAGTCTATGCCAATAGTAGACGAAGACGCTTGGATTGCCGAATATATTTCGTGCTTAAAAGCAGGAAATTTAGACGTTGTTGCGCTTTATAAAAAATACGTTGCAAATTACGTAGAGCAAACTATTACCCTAGATTATTCTAATATATCAGCAGGAGAATACCATTTTATAGTTTATACGCGTAAATATAATAAAACTTACGAAGAAGACGAATATGACGGCTCTTGTAGGCTTAGCAATATGGAAGTTTATAAGCAGTTTGAAACCCCAACCTTGCGTTTCGATGGCGTTTATGGTTACGTAACTATTTCTAAATTTGCTAGTGGCGAAAATATAGTTTTAGATGCTTATGATAAAAACGGAAATTCCGTTACTTGCGAAATTTTTTATTATTCTGAAAATACTTACCGTTTTGAGTTTGCTTATCAAGGAGCAAAAGCAAGGGTAAAATTGTCTAAGGAGTCTAATTCCACTCAAGAAAAGGTGTATTGGATAGATAGCCAATGGACGGAATACGAAAATTCTACCGCTATCGCTTTAGAAGCACCCGTATTTAACGAACCTACTATGCAATATGGAGATTATACTTTAACTTGGCAATCTGGCACTAATTCAGAATACGTTTTAAAATATTACTACGTTATCGGCGACGAAGAAAGCGTTAGAGAAGGCTCTTATTTTAATTTGGGAAGTTTATATCAAAGTTGTCAAATAAAAGTTAAAGCAGTTGCTTCCGATATAGCAAAAGAAGCAGGTTATTGCGATAGCGATTGGGCAACGTATAATTATACTTATCAAGAAACTAATCCCGATAAAAAGGGTTAAAATTTGGTGCGATTATAAAATATTGGCATGCTAAAAGTGTTGTTATACGTTTTACGTATAAAAAAACTAAGTGAAAAATTTTTTAATTTTTTTTAAAAAAATGCTTGACAAGGTGTACTTTAAAGTGTTACACTTTGCTCAACTAAATAGCAAAGGCTATGACGAAGACGGATTCTGTTAGTCGTTTTTCCAGAGAGTTGGGGTTGGTGAGAACCCAGCAAAACAAAATAGATAATCCTATCACTTCCGAGCCGAAAACCCCAAAAATATTATTGAGTAGGGTTTTACGTGATTGCTGCGTTAAGGCATAGGAGTTGATGGACTCTAAAGGGGCAGAATTTTCTGCAATTTGAGTGGTACCGCGAGTATTTTATACCCGTCTCAAAGTGAAAACTTTGAGGCGGTTTTTTTATTTGGCTTTTTCATAATTAATTGTTGACAACAACCGCTTGAAACCCTGCGAAATACTTTGTTAAATTATTTGTCAAGATGTAAACTCTTGCCTGCATAATTTGCCTCGTCTTTCTTGCGTTTGAAACGTTTGTTTAACGTCAAAAACTAATTATTCTAAAGCCAGTATTGGTAAACAAGCCTAAACGTTGATATAACCGCTTGAAACACTGCGAAATTATCGTTAGAGTAATTTGCTATTTAATTTTAAAAAGTAAAAAACCAAAAAAGTAATCTTTTTGGAAAATATAAAAGGAGTTTTATTATGAATACAACAAACACTTTAAATCAGTTATCGGAAATTGCAACTAGAATTAAAGAACTACGTGAAATCATGAATTTTTCTATCCAAGAAATGGCAGAAAAAACAGACGTAACGCAAGAAACGTACCTTTCTTACGAAAGCGGTACAACCGATATACCTTTTTCTTTTATTCATAAATGTGCTCTAGCATTTGGTGTTGAAATGACGGAGTTATTAGAAGGTAGTTCGGCAAAACTTTCTACCTACACCATTACGAGAAGGGGACAAGGTCAAGAAACCGCAAAAGAAGACGGAATTGACATTGCAAACCTTGCGCCAAAATTTAAAGATAAACTTGCAGAACCTTATTGGGTTAAATACGAATATTCTGCTTTGCAACAAAACAAGCCTATACAACTAACAACCCACTCCGGACAAGAGTTCGACCTTGTTTTAAGTGGTAAACTAAAAGTTCAAGTAGGCAACCATACGGAAGTTTTAAGCGAAGGGGATAGCATATATTATAATTCTTCTATGCCACACGGTATGATTGCGGTAGACGGCAAAGATTGCGTATTTTGCGCGGTTGTTATGTCGGGTGATAACGTAGAAGAACCCGTTGTAAGAAAAAGCGTTATGGCGGCAAAAAAATCCGAGAAACTAGTATGCGAAAAATTTGTTGACTTAACGGAAAACGAAAACGGCGAATTAGAAAAAATTAAATTTAAAAATACCGATACCTTTAACTTTGGTTTTGATATAGTAGACGGCATTGCGGATAAATATCCCGAAAAACTTGCTATGCTACACTTAGACAAAAACAAAACCGAAAGGCGTTTTACTTTTAAAGATATAAAAAGAGCGTCTAACCAAGTTGCAAACTACTTTACTTCTTTAGGAATTAAAAAGGGCGACAAGGTTATGCTAGTGCTTAAAAGGCACTATCAATTTTGGTTCTGCATGGTAGCACTACACAAATTAGGCGCGGTTGCAATACCTGCAACAAACCAACTAAAAGAGCACGATTTTGAGTATAGATATAATTCCGCAGGGGTAAAAGCAATAGTTTGTACTGCCGATGGCGATACTTATCAATTTGCTCAAAGCGCCGCTAAAAAATGCCCTCAAGTAGAAAAATTAATTATGGTAGGGGGTGCTAAAGAAGGTTGGCGTGATTTCGATAAAGAATACGGCTTATTCTCAGGTAAATACGAAAGAACTCAAGATACTTCTAGTGGAGACGAGTGCGCGCTTATGTTCTTTACAAGCGGAACTACGGGCAACCCTAAAATGGCGGCTCATAAACACACTTACGCGCTAGGTCATTTCGTTACTGCAAAATATTGGCATTGTTGCGAAAGGGACGGCTTACACCTAACTATATCGGATACCGGTTGGGGTAAATCTTTATGGGGTAAACTTTACGGACAATGGCTATGCGAAGGAGCAGTATTCGTTTACGACTTTGACAAGTTTGACGAAAACGACATTTTACCAATGTTTGCAGAGTACAACATTACTACTTTCTGCGCGCCACCAACAATGTTGCGTATGCTAATCCGTGGTGATTTATCTAAATTCGATTTATCTTCTATCCACCATATGACAACCGCGGGCGAGGCTTTAAACCCAGAAGTGTTTAACCAATTTAAAGCGGCAACGGGGCTAGAAATTATGGAAGGTTTTGGTCAAACCGAAACTACGCTAGTTATTGCAAACTTATTTGGAACGTCGCCAAAAATCGGTGCTATGGGTAAAGCGTCTCCGCAATTCGACGTTGATATCGTAGATGCCGACGGTCGTTCGGTTGCAACCGGAGAAGTTGGCGAAATAGTTATCCATACCGATAGAGAAGTTCCTTGTGGCTTATTTAAAGAGTACTATTTAGACGAAGAAAAAAATAAAGAGGCTTGGCACGACGGATTATATCATACGGGCGATACCGCTTGGAGAGATGAAGACGGATATTTTTGGTACGTTGGTAGAGTAGACGACGTTATTAAGTCTAGCGGATACCGTATTGGACCGTTTGAAATTGAAAGCGTTATTATGGAACTTCCTTACGTGTTAGAGTGCGGAGTTTCTGCCGTTCCTGACGAAGTTAGGGGACAAGTGGTAAAGGCTAGTATAGTTTTAACCAAGGGAACAGAAGGCACGGAAGAACTTAAAAAAGAAATTCAAAAATACGTTAAAGACCACACCGCTCCGTATAAATATCCAAGGGTGGTAGTGTTTAAAGACGAACTTCCTAAAACTATAAGCGGAAAAATCCAAAGAAATAAATTATAATATGAAAAAGACCTACGGTACTAATATGTCCAACCATATCGGTGCGTTTTTAAAAGCGAGTAAATGCTTTTCCGAACTGGGAATAAATATAACTAGGGTAAGTTATAATAAAGCGGTAGACTCGCATACCCTTTTTATAGACGTAAACGGGCAAAGCGATAAAATAGAACAAGCGGATAAAAAACTAAAAGAAATTGGTTATTTGTCTAGCGAGCAAAATGCTAAAAGGGTAGTTTTGTTAGAGTTTTGTTTAAAAGACTGCCCCGGTAGCGTAACAAGCGTATTAGAACTTATTAGCAATTTTAATTTTAATATATCTTATATTAGTTCGCAAGAAAACGGAAGTGGCTATCAAAACTTTAAAATGGGGCTATACGTCGATAAAACGGATACTTTGGCAGAGTTTTTATCTCAAGCAGAAAAACTTTGCAGTGTAAAAGTGGTAGATTATAGCAACACCGAAAAAGTGTTTGACAATAGCATTTTTTACAATTCTTTCGTAAACGAATTAGTAAAAGTTGCGGGTTTGTCGCAAGAGAAAAGGCAAGAACTTTTAGTAAACGTAAATCTTGCAATGCAAACCCTAGACGAGCAAGGTTTATCACCTTATAAAACCTTTGATAGCATAGGTAAATTTGCCGAACTATTAGCCGAGTGCAAAGGGGATAATTTTAACCCAAGGATAACCGAGCACAGCGTTTCTAAAAACACAAAAATAACCCTTATAGAGCCGGATTGCGGTAGTAACACCGCCATAATAGAAAGTTGTGGAGAAAGGCTCTTTATAGATTGTGGTTACGCTTGTTATAAAAAAGAAATGCAAAAGTTATTAAATAACCTTTTTCCTAACCTAGACTTAAATAAAGAAAAGGTTTTTGTAACCCATGCAGACGTAGACCATTGTGGATTGCTAAATTTATTTGGCAAAGTTTTAGCAAGCAAGCGTACTGCCGAGTGTTTGTTTAACGAGTCGGAAGGGTTAGACGGGTTTAGGGAGCAAAATTCGTTGCATAAACCTTACGTTAATATTTGTAAAATTTTGACGGATTATCAAGTGGTAGACAAGCAAAAAATTACACCGTTATTTAATAAATCTACTTTAAACGCCGATATAGAGCAAATAGGCTTTTTAACCGTTGGGGAACTTTGTTTCGAAGTGTACGAAGGTAAAGGCGGACATTTGTTAGGAGAAACTATTTTAATAGATTATACAAATAAAATTGCCTTTACGGGCGACGTTTTAATAAATCCTAACGGACTAACCAAAAAGCAAGCGGAATATAACCAATACGCGCCTATTTTAATGGCGGGGGTAGATACAAACGCAAAACTTTGCTCTAGCGAAAGGTTTGCTATTTTGCAAAGATTAGGCGCGGGAGAATGGCAAATTTTTGGCGGACACGGTTGTAAAAAACAATATTTAACTCAAACTATAAAATAGGGCAATATGGAATTAGAAAAAATTATAACCGAAAGATATTCGGTAAGAAAATTTAAACCAACTGCTTTATCTAAGCAAGATATAGATAGTATACTTAACGCGGGACATAAAGCGCCAACGGGTTGCAATTATCAACCGCAACGAATTTTAGTTTTAAATAAGCCTGAAAGTTTAGAAAAACTAAAAGAGTGTACCAAATGCCATTTTAACGCGCCAACGGCTATGTTAGTTTGCCATAACGAGCAAGAAAGTTGGGTTAGACCGTACGACAATGCTTTGTCTAGTAGGGTAGACGCGGTAATTGTGGCAACGCATATGCTATTAAAGGCTCACGAAATAGGGGTGGGTTGTTGTTGGGTTATGCACTTTAATCCTACAAAGATAAAGGAAACTTTTAATATTCCTAGCCACGTAGAGCCCGTTGCGTTGTTAGTTATGGGATATCCCGCAGAAGATAGTAAACCGCTAGATATGCACTATAAAAAAAGACCGTTATCCGAAGTGGTTTTTTACGATAAATTTTAAAGGGGTATTACAATGTATTTTAACGAGTTACAACTTGGATTTACGGTAGAGTTAGAGCCTGCAATTATAGACAAAAACAAAATGATAGACTTTGCTTTAGAATACGATAATATTCCGCTCCACACCGACGAAGAATATGCAAAAACAACGCCTTTTGGCAAACTAATTGCACCTGGCGTAATGTCTTTTATGGCGGTTTGGGCAAAGTATTTAAAAGTGGATTTTTTCGGCGAAGAATTGCTTGCAGGTAAATCTACTAAAATAGAGTGGTTTAAACCCGTGTTTGCGGACGACACTCTTTTTGCAAAGGCAACCATATCTAAACTAACCCCAAGAAACGAAAAAAACGGCATTGTAGAAGTTACCATAAATGCTTTTAATCAAAACGGCGTTTTAGTGTTAACTAGCGTAACCGAAGCCATTGTAAAGATTAAAAAATAGGTTTATATAAAAATTAAAAATAGGGCTATATATCGTTTTTACTCTTTTTAGCCCTTATATAAATGGTGTTATACCTTTCTGGTTTTAATTTTGTTTAGCAAAAAAATTCCGCCACGAGTAGTGGCGGAATAAAATTATATTTTTTTAAAATTATTCTTGTATAATATCGGCGTAATCTTTTTGCAAATTAGATAAGGTAATATGCTCTATACAAGCGGAATCTAAATTGGTTTTATCTACTATATACGCTTGATTTTTAGATATAAACAAAAGTAAAGTTTTGTCGTCTTGCAAAATTTTAGTTAGACTAATATAACTAATAACGCTTTCGCCTTGCTCTGTTTTAACGGTAAAATCGGTTTCGTTAAAGGTGTATAAAAGGGTAGAGCCAATAACTTTTTTTTGCGATTTAAAAACAACGATTAGTCCGTATAAACCGCCTAAAATAAGAGCGCTAAAACCTACTATGGTAAACCAAAAAGTAGTTTTTAAAATGGTTAAAAATATACCGCAAACCACGCCTATTAGTCCAATTGCTATGGTTAAGTATACGTAGTTTAAAGTTTTTTTGTTTAAAAATAAAAAGTTTTGTTTATTAATCGTAGTTTGGTTAGTCCACATAGTTTACCTTAACAAATATTGATATTTATTAAAGTATATCATAAAAAAATTGCGTTGTAAATGCAATTTTGGTTGATTTTTGCTTTTAATAGTGCTATTTTATATGTATATAATAATTTTTAGGAGTATTATTATGGAAGAAAAACAAGAAATAATCGGTACTGCCGAAAATAACAACCAAATGAGCAAAAGTAAAAAACTTGCCTTTTTTGCTATTTTCGTTGCTTTGGTTATAATTATACAAGTGTTGTCTACCGTAATAGGTAAATTATTTTTAATAACTGCGCCAACGCTTGCGTTTGTACCTATACTACTTGCAATAGTAACGCTTGGTTTTTGGCAAGGCGTTGCTTTGGGGGCAATATTTTCTACCGTGGTTATGGTGTTTACCGTTAGCGGTTACGATGGCGGAGCATATGCTATGTTTGCATATTCGCCCGTGCTAACCATTTTATTAATTTACGTAAAAGGTTGCCTTGCGCCGGTTGTAGCAGGGCTAGTTTATAAAGCGCTTAAAAATAAAATGCCAAAAGGCTCTATTT